>NZ_JAHXBG010000010.1:300000-397658 GCF_020103725.1 Hyalangium gracile
GAGCACGGCGGTGAGGTGGCTCAGCCCTTCGCTCCGGGCCCGCTCGCCGAGGTAGCGCGCCATGTCCGGCTCGATGTCCACGCCGTAGACACGCCCCTTGGGCACCGCCCGCGCCAGCCGCACCGCGAAGTACCCCGTGGCCGAGCCGATGTCCGCCACCTTGGCGTCCGGGGGCAGCGCGAGCGCGGCGATCACCTCGTCCGGCTTCTGCCAGACATCCCGCTCGGGATCCTCGAACCGCTTCGCCCACTCGGCCGCGTTGTCGAAGCGGTGGGGCATGCCGCCGTGGTGGACCATTCCGTGCCCGGAGCCGTGCTGACCGTGTTGACCGTGCTGACCGTGCTGACCGTGCCGACCGGTGGCAGGAGGCGTGGCCTGGCTCCCCTCCGGCGAGGAGTGAGCACATGCACCCACGGCGAGAAGGGCCAGGATCGACGCGGCCAGGCGGAGCGAAGAGCGTTGCTGCACGAGAGCCTCCAGGAGAAAGGGCCGGGCATTTTCGCGGCGGGCCGGCGTTCGGGGAAGCGCCTCATGCACGAAGCGAGCGGCCTATCCCAACGCGCCCACACACCGTGCCGAGCGTGCCAGGTCGGCCCCTGGGGGCACAAGAGGCTCTCAGGTGCCAAGAACGGGTGCGACCATGATGAGGAGGGCCCCCTGTCTGGTTTCGGTGCTCAGCGCCAACCCACCCCGGAGGAGCCGTGAGCCCCTGGTGCGGCGAAGACGGTCATCCGCCTGGGTCCATCACAACACGCGGGCGGCGCGGGCCTCCTCCAGCGTGTACTCCTTTCCGACGGTGGTGGAGGGGCCTGTCTTCTGGATGAGCCACGCGCGGGAGCCCTGCGGCATGTAGAAGTCCTCCTCGAAGGGCGAAAGCCCCAGGTGGCGCAGGTAGTCCTTCAGCATCTCAAAGGTGAACCGGTCCCTCACCCGGCGTGCCTGGTAGTGCTCCACCTGCTCGAACGGGAAGGGCTCACCCGACTGTACGAAGACCCAACGGCCCCCGTCATTGGCAACCTCCACGACGCGCACAGTGTTGCTGATCTTGCCCGGCTGCTCCGGGCCGAACACATCCAGCATGACCGAGCCATAGCGGCCTTTGTCCCCGCGTAGCGTGTGGGGCACGGCGACCACCCGCAGGCACCGGATGCTCAACCTCCGGGCCATGGTGCTCATGGGACTGGTGGCATCCGTCCCAGTCCACTGGCTGGAAACGTAGGCTGTCCAGGCGCTGCGCGTCGGGATGAACAAGCGCCGCTGGGTCTCCCCACCGCTCAGGGGTAACAGGCTGGAGAGGGCTTGCTCCAGGGTGCCCGAGACGGGGCTCACCTCGATGGTGCTGTCACGGGACGTTGGCAGCCCTCTCTGCCACGTGGCGAAAGCTTGCGCCGCCTGCTCCGCCCCCAGCTCCAGAAAGCCCATCTCCGAAGTGACAGGCGCCCAGCGGTCCTCCAGCAGCAGTCCCTTCATCTCTTGCGTCACTCAGGCACGCCTCATTCCTCGGGGATGATGATCCGGATGATGATGGCTTCCGAGTCGTTGGCGGTGAGGCGCGACTGGTGGCCAGGGCCACGGCCCGAAGTGGGTGAGTCATACTCCACAGAGTAGCGGCGGTTGTTGTAGTCGAATTGCAGATCCGGCCGATTGATTCCCACGCGCTGGCCGTTCTTGAACGTCAGTTGCTGCTGGTTCACTCGAATGTTCTCGGCGCCTAGCTCGTCCTGCAGGTACTTGATGTCCCTCTGGAGTTGCGCATTTTGCCTGGGGCTGGGGCTGATGGGACGGCCTGTGTCGAGTCGATCTGGCACCTTCGGCTTGACAGTGATGTCCTGACGCAGACGCGGGCCTGCGGGCACCTGCGGCGTTGGGTTCTTGCCCGTGAGGGCTTGGACCAGTTCCGGAGAGGGCACCAGCGTGCCCGGCGCCGGTGGGGGCGGTGCTGGCGCAGGAGCGGACTCTGAAGCAGGTGCCACGGCTCTCGCCGGAGCGGGCGGAGCCTCCACCCTGCCAGGGCGCACCGGCCCCACCGGCTCCGGGACACCCCACCCGGGCACCGGCCGCGTGGCGGTCATCAACTTCCCAGCGGCCACTCCCACCGCCAGCGCCGTGAAGAACTCCTGGGCCGCGCCGAGCCGGGACACCTCCCGTGCGGTGAACATCTCCTGGCCACTGCCCATCTGCCAGCCGCGCTCCAGCGCGAAGTGCAGCGGGCTGACATCCCTGGCCAACCCATACAGCCCCAGCGAGAGCTGAAGGGTGGCTGGGTGCGTCCACACGTAGTGGTTGACGATGCGCCGTCGGTTCTCCCAGTGCGCATACCCCTCGGCGGCGGCGGCGCCTGTGCCCAGCCGCCGCTCCATGTCCTCAGTCTGCTCTGGGGTGAGGCGCCGTGGCGTCACCAGCGGCCACATGCGGAGGGGCTCGGGCACCGTCTGCGCGCTCAGGGCCTCGGCGTATTTGAGTTCCCACTCGGACAGCGGGTGGCTCCAGTGCTGGAGGTCCACCCCGGGGCCCGCCTTCCACCAGAGCGCGACGTCCCTGGGCAATCGCAAGAGCAGAATCTGCTGAATCACATCCCGCTCGCCGGAGGGCAGGTGTACCCCCTCCGAAGGAGCGGGTGAGAGCCCCGCCGTCCTCACCTCTGCCGCGGACGAGGAGCCCGAGCCCTGCGGCTGGAAGGCGCCTCGTGGACTGTGGGCGGACTGCTGCGCCCATGGGTGCTGAGGCGAGGCGAGGGCAGGCGTGCGCGACGGTGCGCCGAAGCCGAAGAGGAGACCCACTCCGAGGGAGAGCACCCCTTCTCCTTGCGTAGGCCTGGAGGGAGGGAACGCGTACACGCCAGCAAGGCCCACCTCCAGGCCGATGCTCCCCCGGATGGCGTGCACCCCGACTTCGCCGCCAGCGCGCAGCCGGGGTGGCCACATGGGGCGGGGGGTGATGGCCACTCCACCGAGAGCCTTGAAGTACAGCGGCCCCTCGCCCGTGAGGCGCGCCATCGCGTCGGTGGACAGCTCCCACGCCCCGGCGGAAGTGGCCGGGGGCAGCAAGCTCAAGCGCGCCCCCACCCCCTGGCCTGCTTCCGACAGGCCCCACAGGCTCATGCTGTACGAGGTGCGTGGCGCCCACGCTCTGCCCAGCGCGGTGCCCCGGGAAACCCCCGCCCCCACCACGGCCCGTATCTGGCTCCTCTCGTCAGAGGCCTGTGCCCCGGGCGCGGCCAAGACCGCCAACAGCAAGAAGCTGACAGCCGCATGGAACCGAGAGGACTGGCTCGCTCCCTGGCTCCTCATCGGGCAACCCCTTCGAGGGTCGCTCCTCCGGCGCTGGCGCCGAGCAACCCGGGGAAGAGTGCCTCGGCCTTCCACAGAGGACGCCACAGGTTCATGTGCCACCCCTTTTGCGAGGAGGGGATCAGGTTAGAGGGCTGCCACAGGCAAGGGGAGGAGCCGCCGGGTGGCGCCCGTGCTTCACCTCCGGCGCCCCCTGTAGGGGGCGGCCTCGCGCCCGACGCTGACGCATGGACGCTCGCCACATCCCTCTCCCCTCCAGGTAGCGCCGCGCCGCTGCTACGGTCCTGCCTGCTGGGTCGCTCGCCACGCGCCCAAGTCGTTGCGCTCCAGAGCCCCGAGCCGGGAGCCAGCGCCGGTGGCTGTCGCCCGGGCGCGCTTCACCGCGTCGATCAGGCGCTGCCCGGCGCGCGCGACTGGGGCCGAGTTGGAGCTGTCGACTCTTCTTGAGCGCCCGCTCCTCGGGGGATTTGCCCAGCGGCTCCACCTCCTGCCGACGCACGGTGTCCACCGCCTCAAAGCAGCTGCCACGCTCTCTTCCCAGCGCTATGCTTGGGCTTCCCCCCTCCAACTGTCTCCCGCTGTGGACTCCTCCGTCCTCCCTGCGAGACCGACGATCCCTGCAGAAGAGCCACTTTCGCGGCGGGCCGGCGTTCTGGGAAGCGCCTCATGCACAAAGCGAGCAACCAGGCAGTGGGCCTTCCATTCCCTGCGGCAAAAAGCCACATCGCTTCACCTGCGAGGTGGAGCGACCCTCGCGCCGCGAGCACGTCCGGGCGCTATCGTACGCGGCACGTTCACCGCCTGGAGCCCACATCGATGAAGACGCCCCCCTCTTCCTGCTGGAGGCTGCTGCTGGTGCTGCTCACGCTGCGCGCCCTCCCAGCGCTGGCCCACGCGGGCCTGCCCGAGACGAGCAGCCTCAGCGCGCGCCGCGGCAGCCAGAGCGACTTCATCGCGGGCGCCTCGTTCGGCGCGGTCATCTCGAGGGACCAGGGGCAGAGCTGGCGGTGGCTGTGCCCCGAGGGCATGGGCATCGGCGCCTGGCGCCCGGAGAAGTACTTCTGGCTGACGGGCGGAGAGATCCTCGCCGCCACGGGCAGCGCGCTCATCCGCTCGAGCGACGGGGGCTGCACGTGGACCTCGCACCCGTTCTTCAAGGACACGTGGGTCACCAACCTCGCCGTGCACCCGACGAACGAGCGCCTCATGTACGCCACCACGGGCCGGCCCTCCGTGGGCAACGGCATCTTCCGCTCGGACGACGGGGGACAGACGTGGACGCCCCTCACGGTGCTGCGCCCGGAGGTCCGCTACTCCGCCATCCGCATCTCGGCCTCCAACCCGCTGCGGCTCTACGTCTCCGCCCAGGATCCGGACGGGATGTTCCTCTTCCGCAGCGACGACGGGGGCCAGACGTGGGCCCGGCTGCCGCAGCCGCTGCCCCAGTTCCAGCGCCCGTATGATCTCATCCTCCTGCTGGTGAGCGATGCCTCGCCAGACGTCCTCTGGGCCCGCGTCTCGGCGCAGGGCTTCAGCTACCTGCTCGTGAGCACGGACGGTGGCGCCACGCTGACCCAGGCGATGGAGACGGCGGATGTCATCATCGGCGCGGAGGCCTCCGCGGACGGCCGCACCGTCTGGGTCGCCACCCCCGTCCACCTCTACCGAGGGCGGGATGGCGCGTTCGAGGAGCTGCCCCTGCCGAACGGCAACGCGTGCGCGCTGCGCGTGGGTGACACCCTCTATGGATGCGGCTCGAGCTGGGTGCACGACTGGGCCCTGGCGAGCAGCCGCGACGAGGGGACGACCTGGCAGCCCATCTTCGGCCTCACCGGCATCCAGGGCTCCCACGTCTGCCCGGCGGGGACGCCCGTCCAGCAGTTCTGCCCTCCGCGCTGGCCGCAGCTCGCGTCCATCCTCGGTGCGCCCGTGTACAACGAGACCGATGGCGGCGTGGAGCCACCGCCCGACGCGGGCGTCCAGGAAGAGCCCAACGAGCCGGAGCCTCCGCCCACCAAGAAGGGCGGCTGCAGCGCCACCACGGGCCTGATCCCCGCGGCCCTCCTGTTCCTCACCCTCACCCTCGGCCGTCGCTCCCGGCGAGCCCCCAACCAGAGAGCCTGAACATCATGACGACACGACGCATCCTCGGGACTGTCTGCGCCTCCGCGCTGCTGCTGCTCACCTCCGCCTGCGACGGCAACGAGGAGGAGCCGACGAAGTGCGGCGAGCCCCTCTATGGAGGCTCCGCCACGGACGAGGCGTGGATGACGATGGTGGACGCGCAGAAGAAGCCGATGGACGCCTCGCGCGCCGTGACGCTGATGACGCCCTCGGAGGGAGAGACCCTCACCGCCAACGCGGCCCCGCCCCTCATCTCGTGGACGTCGCCGCTGCGCGCCTCGCTGGAGCGTCACCAGCCGGGTCGCCTCGCCCGGGCGTTCCCCCGACGCTCTCCCGGCCCGCTGGCCTGGCTGGGGGAGCTGCTCGTCCCCACGGCCGAGGCGCACCTGCCGCCCTACACCGGTGACATCTATCTGGTGCAGGTGACGGTGCCGGGCCGCGAGTGTCCCCTCGAGGTGCTCACCTCGGAGCTGTCGTGGCAGATGGACGCCGCGTCGTGGAGCACCATCGCCGGAGCGAACGGCCAGGAGCTCTCCATCCAGGTGACGAGCGCCTACCTCCAGGAGAACCGCCTCAAGGAGGGGCCCTTCCGGATGGCGACGCCGCGCACGTTCCGCCGGGCGGCCACGCCATGATGCGCTCCGGACTGCTGCTGGCGGCGCTCGCGCCCCTGGCCCTGGTCGCATGCGGGGAGAAGGACACCACCGGCCCGCTGAAGGTGCCCGAGCTGGAGTACGGCACCGAGCAGCCGTGGCCCGCTCCCCCGGCGCTGCCGCCCGTCGGCCCCGCCGGGCGGGTCATCATCACCAACAACATGGATGACACCCTGAGCCTGCTGGACCTGGACACCCTGGGCTCGGCGGACTGGAAGGAGCTCGCGCGCGTGCCGGTGGGGCTCAACCCCGTGGAGCTGGAGGGGCCCCACCACGCGGTGGTCTCTCCGAACGGGGACTTCTATTACGTGGGCATCTCCAACTACGTGCCCGGCGCGGGCTCGGGGCCCCACGGCACGCACGGCGCGGGCACGGCGGACGGCTACTGCCTCAAGATGGATGCCTCCACCCACACGCTCCTCGGCTCGGTGCGCGTGGACGCGAACCCGGGCGATGTCATCCTCAGCCAGGACGGACGCACGCTGTTCCAGACGCACTTCGATCTGCTGAAGATCGCCGAGGTCGCCAAGCGCAACGGGCCCGAGCGCGAGATGGACTCGCGCATGGCCATCCTCGACGCGCAGACGATGACGCGAAAGGCGATGGTGTCCGTGTGCCCCGCGCCTCACGCGGTGCGCCTGTCCCCGGACGAGCGCCGCGCGTACATCGCCTGCTGGTCCGATGAGGTGGCCATCGTGGACCTGACGCAGCCGACCTACCCGGTGTCGCGCGTGAAGGTGGCCCCCAACGCCGGGACGGCCGTCTCCCCCCGACACGAGCCCTACGCGCTCACCGTGTCCCCCACGGGCGCGGTGTGGGTCAGCTCGCTGTCGAGCCGCTCCGTGCAGTACCTGGACCCGGTGACGCTCACCATGAATCCCGACCGCACGGTGCGCCTGGACGGCTCGCCGATGTTCGGCGCCTTCACCGCCGACGGCCGCACCCTCTACATGCCGTACCAGGGCGTCGAGTCCATCGCCGTCATCGACCCCGAGCTGGCCAGCCCCTCCTATATACCGCCCGAGATTCCCCTGGCGCCCAGCGGCTGCCTCAACATCCACCAGGTGATGCTGACGCCGGACGAGCGGCACGGGCTCGTCGTCTGCGAGGGCGACCACGTGGGCCCCGGCACGTTCCACGTCGTGGACCTGGCCGAGCGCAAGGTGGTGAAGACGGTCCAGGTGGGCATCTTCCCGGACTCGGTGGCCCTGCTCCGGAGGCAGCCATGAGGTGGGGACTGCTGGCGGCCGGCCTGCTCGCGGTGGGCTGTGGCGGGCCCACCACCGCGGCGGACTTCGGTGAGGAGCTGTTCCAGGACGCGCGGCTGTCCGAGAGCGAGTTCAACAGCTTCTCGTGCGCGACGTGCCACGGCACCAGCGCCACGCCGGAGCCCGGACACGTCCGCGCGGGCTACTCGCTCTACAACTCGGCCTTCCGCCCGAGCTGGTGGGGCGGCTACGAGACGAACCTGCTGAGCGCGGTGAACTTCTGCTACGTGAACTTCATGCGGGGCGTGTCGCCGCTGACGCCGGAGGACCCGAAGTCTCGTGCCCTGTACGAGTACCTCGTGAGCATCAGCCCGGACACGGAGGCCCCCGCCCTTCCCTTCACCGTGGTGAAGAACATCGAGGACGTGCCGCGAGGGAACGCCAGCCGCGGCGCCGAGGTGTACCGCACCGCCTGCCAGACGTGCCACGGCGAGACGCACACCGGAAAGGGGCGCCTCACCGAGCTCGCCTCCATCCTGCCGGAGGTGGTGGAGGACTACGACGCGCTCTTCCCGGGAGTGCCGCACCAGCTCGTCGTCATCGAGAAGGTGCGCCACGGCCAGTTCTTCGGCGTCGGCGGCAGCATGCCGCCCTACAGCCGGGAGGCCCTCTCGGATGAGGACCTGGGCGCGCTGCTGGCGTTCCTGGGGCTCTGAGCGTCTGGCCGTGGACTCCCTGCCCTCCAGGGGGCTGGGAAGCGTCCGCGAGTGGACTTAGTTTCACGTCCATGAGCCTGCAGCCGCCCGAGCAGCTCGCGCTCTTCGACGTGCCGGGGGCCTCACGCCCTGGGCCCGAGCGTGCTCGCTCGCCCAGGCCCCAGGCACCCGCGCCCTCCTCGGGCGAGCAGCTGACCCTCCCCGCCCGCATCGACACCCTGCCCCGGGCCGCCGAGCTGGCCCACCGGCTGTCCGCGCTGCTGAAGCTCCCGGTCCACCTCACCCTCACCGACAACCGGGCCACGCTGGTCAGCTTCCGCCGCCACCCCGACGCGCTGCGCCTGCGCGTCCATCACCTCTTCCTCGACGCGCCGGACGCCGTGGTGAGGGCCATCGCCACCTTTATAGGGCAGGGAGATGCGCGGGCCCGGGCCACGCTGGAGGAGTACACCCGAACGCAGCAGACGCGGGTGCGGCGCACGCGGCGGCCCGGCGCTCCCCTCAAGGCGCGCGGCCAGTGCTTCGAGCTGCGCTCCATCTTCGAGCGCCTCAACGCCACGCACTTCCAGGGCCAGCTCCAGGCGGACATCGGCTGGGCGCGGCGCCCGGGCCGCAAGCAGCGGAAGACGATCCGCCTGGCCATCTACGACGAGCGGCTGCGGGAGATCCGCGTCCACCCCGCGCTGGATCAGCCCCACGTGCCGGCCTTCGTCGTGGACGCCGTCGTCTTCCACGCGATGCTGCACCAGCTCTTCCCGGAGGAGCCCGGGAGCTGTCCCTCCTCGCACTCGGCGCGCTTCCTCGAGCGCGAGCGGGCCTTCCCGCTGCTCGATGCGGCCCTGCGGTGGCAGCACGAGCACCTGCGCTCCCTGCTGCGCGGGTAGAGCCTCCCCGGCCTTCGCCACGGATCAGCCCGGCCTTCCCGGTGGGTGAGGAAACCCGGGACAAGGATGGACTCCACGCCACAATCCGACGCATCCTGTTGGCGTCGGGGGAGGAGCACGCTGCATGCTTCGGGCAATGCGTTACTTCGGCGTGGACGAGGCGAATCGGCTCATTCCCCTGCTGAACGGCGTCTTCGAGCGCGTCCGCCCCTGGGTGGAGAACGTGCAGCGGCTCGCCGGAGAGCTGGATGCGCTCCGGAGCCGGGGCACGCGGGACGCGCACACCGAGCAGCTCCGGGAGGAGCACGACGGGCTGGTCGAGAAGATCCGCGCGGAGCTGCAGCAGCTCGAGGAGATGGGCATCGAGGTGAAGGCCGCCAACGGGCTGGTGGACTTCCACGCGCAGCTCAGCGGGCGCACGGTGTACCTGTGCTGGCGCTACGGGGAGAAGTCGGTGTCCCACTGGCACGAGCTGGACGCGGGCTTCGCGGGGCGCCGGGCCATCGATGATCCGGACGCCTTCACCCCCACCTACCTGAGCTGAGGCCGGGGCACCCGCTCAGGCGGACGCGAGCCCATTGCGCAGCAGGCCCAGCTTGTTGCGCGCCGAGAGCAGCTGCTGGCGCAGCGAGTCCGCCTGCCGCCCCACGTCCGTGAAGTCCTGCTCCTCGGCGAGCTTCGTGACGGCCTGGGCCTCCTGGGCCACCTCCACCATCCGATCGTTGAGGGCGTCCAGGGTGCCGATGAGCTCCGTGTTCTGCTCGGGCGTCTGGGCCTTGGCGCGCTGGGCGGCGAACTCCTGCATCCGCTGGTTGAGCTCCGCGGCGCTCTGCCCCAGCGCGCCGTAGCGCTCCAGGAGCGCCTTGAACGTCTCCGCGCGATGCTGCAGCTCCTGGGCGCGGGCGTTGACGGCCTCGGCCTGCTGCTGCTGCCTGTCCCGGGCCGCCGTCACGGCCGCCACGAGCGCGCTCACGCTGGCGTTGAGGACCTGGTCCTGCTCGGCCACGTCGCGCAGCAGCTTCGAGGCGCGCTCCAGGCTCTTCTCGGAGTTCAGCGGGGCCTTGCGGAGCTGGTCGGCGAGCGACTCGAAGCGGGTGAGCTGGGACTCGAGGGACTCGGCGGCGGCAACCAGCTCGGAGGAGGGCGACTTGTCGCGCTTGCTCATAGGGCGGCCACCATGGCACGGCCCGTGCCCGTTGCCACTTCCGGAGCGAGCTGGGCGCACCGGGAGCGTTGCTGATGGACATCACCCGGAGCCGCCCTGCCAGCCACTCGACCCCAAGCAGCCCTGGCCTGCCTGCCTGCTCGGGTTGTACTTCCGGACAAGGGGACTGCCTACCTTTCCTCCGGGGGCCTGCATGCCCCCCGCGACAAGGAGAGAGGCATGCCCAGGAGCTATAGCTTCGACCACTTCACGGCAGTGAAACCGGACCCGAGCAAGGTCGGCACCACGCAGGACAGCCATCATCCTGTGAAGAGCGAGACACCTCTGCCCGAGCAGGAAGGCCTGCACTACGGCCAGCACCACGCGGAGACCATCATGAGAGCCCAGGCTCGACGGATGGACCGCGAGGCGGAGCAGCTCCTGGACGAGGCCTCCGAGGAGCTGGTCGAGCCTCCGGTGGAGCTGGCGATGGAGCCCGAGTCCACGCCCCAGGTGGAAATGACGATGGAGGCCGAGCCCCCTGCTCAGGTCGAGCTCCCCATGACGGCCGAAGCGCCCGCCCCGGAGCGTGCGGCCCCGGAGGCCACGCTGGCACCTGCCGAAGAGGCCACGCAGGAGCCCGAGCTGCCCGAGCCGCAAGCCGTGACGCCGGAGGTGGAGCCGCCCCCACGACAGCGCATGGCGACGAAGCGTGGGGCCTCCAAGCGCACGCCGGCGAAGCGTGCGGCCTCCAAGCGCGAGCACCACACCACCGTGGCGCGGCGAAGCCCGGCGAAGCGGAAGACGGCGAGCCCCCAGAAGGCCACGACCCGAGCCAAGGCCCAGGCCAGGGTCCAGCCCAAGGCGAAACCGTCGAAGCCGGCACCCAAGCCGACCCGAGGAGCGAAGCGCATCGCCAGCACCACGGCGGTGGCGCGAACGGCGCGTGGAGTCAGCAAGCCCACCGCGAAGGCGAAGCCCACCGCGAAGAAGACGACGCGCGGCACGGCTCGGCGCCCGACGAAGAAGCGCTGAGCCGAGCCTCAGGCGGACTGGGCCGGAGCGATCCGGAGCGTCCCCTCCAGGGGCGCTCCGAGGTCCAGCATGAGCCGCGCGAGCGCCTCGGCGGCGGACTCGGCGGTGTTGCCCAGGCGGACCAGCATGTCGCCCACCTCGTCCGGCGTGCGCGCGAGCGCCAGCGTCTGCAGCCCCACTTCGCCCTGCCAGAGTTCCATCGCCTCGGTCCGGGCCTCCCGCTCGAAGCGGGCCGGGTCCAGGCCGTTGCGCTCACACACGCGCAGGCGCGCCAGGTCCCGCCACAGCATGACCTCCTGGTCCGCCAGCAGCAGCTCGGCGTGCCACCGCCCCTCCAGGCCCTCCGCCTCGCCTCGCAGTCCCCGCGCCAGGGCCGCCACGGTCCGCGGCGACAGGTGGCTGAAGACCACCGACAGGTCTCCGCGCGTCTGCTGCCCCGCGGAGTCGATCACCACGTGCCAGAGCACCATGCGCCCGGTGAAGCGGGCCGAGGCGCGCACCTCCACGCTGCCGTCGTCGTACTCGGCCGACCACTGCACGTTCAGCACGCTCTCGGCATCCAGCCGCCGGAACTGTCGCAGGTACGCCAGCTCCGCTCCCGGCGCGCGCTGCTGCGTGAACACCGCCACCCGCCCCGAGCGCAGCACCCCGCCATCCGGATCCGCCAGCGGCACCGCGCCCGTGCTGATGAAGTGCTGGTAGGCCCCCAGCGTCCCCTCGCGGGACAGGTCCAGGTCCGCGGTCCGCCCCAGCGAGCGCTCCAGCACCGGCATCACGCGCTCCTGCGCCCCCTCACCCAGCGGCTCCAGCCCCGCGAAGGGGTCCTCCACCTGCCCGCGCATGGACGTGGTGGTGACGCGCATGAGCTGCGAATCCAACCGGCTCACCTCGTGGAGCCGCCCCTGAGCCCCCTGCCCCTCGCCCGAGGCCTCCCAGCGCAGGGTGCTGCCCTCCGGAACCGTCATCGGCTCGGCGAGACTCAGCGGCGGCAGCTCTCCGGCCCGCAGCTGCGCGGCCACCGTGACGTTCGTCTCCAGGTAGCAGGAGGGCGGCACATCCTTCACCCAGGGCGTGCCTCGCCCGGCCGCCGCGTCGAGCAGCAGGACGTAGGTGTCCTGGAGGTCCTCGCTGACCAGCGTCTCGGCCGGCGCGGAGATGGGGCCGGTGCCCTCCGTCAGCTCGTCGACGGACTGCTCCTGTGGACGGCCCGAACCTGCCTGCCGTGGCGCGCCCGCTCCGTCGCCGTCGGCCGCTGCCACCCTCCTGGAGGACACCTCATCGGAAGTCGCCATGCTGGAATCCGCCCAGGGTCTGTCCCTCACCACACACGCTCTCCCGGATGCTATCCGCACATCCAAGCACCGCAGAGTTTCTTCTCCAGGGCAAGCCGGGTCGGCCAGGACTCCCACCTCTCCACCCTCGGCCGGTCAGCATCCAGGCATGACGCAGGTGCTCGCGGTCCCTCCGGTGCGCGCGCAGCTTACAGGGAACAGATGTGCCGGAGGCACTGCACATGGATTTCCCTCTCTCCGTGCTGGTGACGGGCGCCACGGGCCGCCAGGGTGGTGCGCTGGTCCGCCAGCTGCTCCACCGGGGCTACCGCGTCATGGCCCTCACCCGGAACCCGGACTCCGCGACGGCGCACGCCCTGGAAGGCCTGGGAGTGAAGCTGGCGCTCGGTGACTTCGATGATCCCGTCTCCCTGGAAGCAGCCATGCGCCGCGTGGACACCGTCTTCGCCATGGCCACGCCCTTCGAGGCGGGGCTCGAGGCCGAGGTGCGCCAGGGCATGAACCTGGTGGACGCCGCCCGGCGAGCGGGCGTGAGGCACTTCATCTACTCCTCGGTGGCGGGGGCCGACCAGCACACCGGCGTGCCCCACTTCGACAGCAAGCACCAGGTGGAGCTCTACCTGCGCCGCTCCAACCTGCCCTACACCATCGTGGGCCCGACGTTCTTCATGGAGAACTTCACCGGCTCCCTCATCCGCGAGGGCCTCGAGGCCGGCGTGCTCAGCCTGCCCCTGTCGCCCACCCGGGGCCTGCAGATGGTGGCCCTGGAGGACCTGGCCTGCTTCGTCGCCCACATCATCGGCAACGCTGAGGACTTCTATGGTGAGCGCATCGACATCGCCTCGGACGAGGTGACGCCGCAGCAGGCGACGGATCTGCTCTCGTACGTGAGCGGCCACCGCATCCACTACGAGCAGCTGCCGCTGGACCTGCTTCGCGAGCGCAGCGAGGACATGGCGCTGATGTTCGAGTGGCTCGAGCGCGTGGGCTACCACGCCGACGTGCTCACCCTGCGCCACGAGATCCTGGAGGTGCCCTGGCACACCTTCGAGGAGTGGGCCCGTAGCCAGGACTGGAGCTTCATCGGCGGCGCCGCCCGCGCCGACAGCGGGCTGGGAACGAGCTCGGGCCCGTGAGACAATGAGCCGCTTCCAGGGAGGCTCTCATGCGGACGCATTGGCTCGGAGTCGTCGCACTGCTGCTCACCGCTGGCTGCACCCATGATGGACAGCTGCGCCCCCAGACGGGCGCCATCCCGCTGACGGAAGAGGGCACGGCCGCCGTCATCGGTGAGCATGGGGTGACGCTGGTAGCGTATGGCTCGAACTGGAAGGGCCGGCCGCGAAACCTCGAGCGCCACTTCACCCCCCTGGAGGTCCGGCTGGAGAACCGCAGCGGGCGGACACTGAGCGTGCAGTACGCGAGCTTCGAGCTCGAGGGCCGCAAGAGCTATGTCGCGCGCGCTCCGAAGGAGCTGGGTCAGCTCCTGGCCGCGCGGGACACCAGCTTCCGGCCGCCTGGGGACGTGTACGGCACCCGGCTGGTTCCTCGCGCCTATCAGGCACGCACCTCGAGCCGTCAGCCGGCCCCGTATGACATGACGTACACCTCCCACAACGGCGTCTCTCCCTACACCCCGCCGCCCTGCCTCACGTGTGCCTCGAGCGGCGAGCTCGGCGCCCTGCCGTCCCCGGACATGCTGCGCCAGGCCTTCGCGGAGGGCCCGCTGGAGGATGGGCAGAGCCGCCAGGGCTTCGTCTACTTCGAGGAGGCGCTGCGGATGGATGACGTCGTCACCCTGAAGGTGAAGCTGGTGGATGCCTCCACGGGCGAGCCGTTCGGCGCCCTGAGCATCCCCTTCGAGGTCCACTGAGCCAGCCCGAGCGCCGCGCCGCGAGCGCCCGGGAGCGGACTTCGCTAGTCTGCGCCGCCTCAGCGATGCCTACCGAGTCCAAAGCCCTGTCCCGCACCACCTTCCTTGCCTCCTGCCCCATCTGCGGCGCCCGGGAGGCCAGCGAGGTGGTCACCTTCCCCGAGCTGCGCTTCGGCCGCTGCGCCGGGTGCGGCCTCATCTACAAGCAGGAGCAGCAGCCCGGGCTGGGCGACGGCTACGAGGAGAAGTACTTCCGCTTCACCCCCGCCGGCTACCTGGCGCGGTGGGATCACCGCGTGCGCAAGTGCCAGCGGCAGATCCTCGCGTGCCTGGAGTTCGCCCCGCATGCCCGCAGCCTGCTGGACGTGGGGTGCTCGGCCGGGTACGTGCTCGCGGCGGCGAAGTCGCTGGGCCTGTCCGAGATGGGGATGGACTTCTCGGACTTCGCCGTGCAGCTCTGCCGCGAGCGCGGCTTCCGGGCCGAGCGCGGCTCGCTGGACAAGATGCCCTTCGCGGACGAGTCATTCGACATCGTCACGGCCAAGCACACGCTGGAGCACATCCCGAGCCCCATCGACGGCCTGCGGGAGATCCACCGCGTGCTGCGGCCCGGGGGCGTGGCCTTCCTCATCGTCCCGGACGCGGCCTACTACAAGCACACCCTCATGCCGCGGCGCGGGAGCTCGTTCCGGCCGGACCGGCGCGGGTGGCAGCACCACGTCTACTTCTACGAGAAGAACCTGGCGGACGCGTCCGCGCGGGCGGGCCTCACGCCCGTCAAGGCGGGCAAGAGCATCTTCCGCAGCAGGCTGGCGCGGGGGCCACGCGCCGCGCTCGAGTACGCGCGCTATGCGTTCCTGGTGGGCTGGACCCACGGCTCGCGGGTGACGCACACGCGGCGGGAGATCCAGCTCATCTCCGTCAAGCCGGGCACGCCCCAGGCCCTGCCCGCGTCCCAGGCCCACGCCGAGAGCGCCGCGCGCTGAACCCTCCGTGGCTCAGTGCAGCATCATGCGGGCGCGCGGGGAGAGCCGCTCGTAGCGCGTCTTGAACAGGCGCAGCTCCTCGGGCATCCCCAGGCCGCGGCGGATGTCCGCGCCCTTGATGGAGCGTCCGAAGAGCGGGCCGAGCAGGCACAGGTCCAGCGCCCCCGCCACCAGCGGCCCCAACCCCACCAGGGCCACCACCGCGCCACGCGGTGAACTCGACGAGAGCCCTCCCAGCACCATCCCGGCGCCCGCCAGGATGCGGAGCCATCGCCCTGTCCGTGACGCCATGAAGCCAACGAGCATGCGGCACCTCCAGGCAGAAGATGGGCACGGCCCCGCGCCACACCAGCACTCGCGACGCGCCGCGAGCCCCTACACGCCCCCTCGCCCTCCAGGCGCCCATCACTCCGAGCCCGGCGCGGAGCGAGCACCGTGTCGGATCGCCGGTGCACCCGAACTGTCCAGAGAACAACTTCCCACCAGGGCCGCGTCACCACGGCGGCCCGGGGAGCGGAGCGCATGTTCGACAGATCGGAGATCCAGAAGGGGATGACGGTGCGCAGCATCGATGGGCACAAGCTCGGGCGCGTCGTCGACATCCAGGACGAGGAGTTCATCGTGGAGAAGGGCTTCTTCCGCCGCAGGGACTTCGCCGTCCGTCTGTCCGACGTGCGCGAGGTGGCCCACGGCGAGGTGTTCCTCCAGCACGGGCAGGACAGCCTCTTCGCCGCCCCGCGCGAGGTGCCACACCGGCCCCATCCTCGTGTCAGCAAGCCCGTGGCGCACCTGCCCTCGCGTCAGCAGGGCTGAGCGCGCGGGGACCGCAGGGCGCGCCCTCGGCCCACGCGGGCGCGCCTCAGGCGCTGAAGTCCACCCGGCGCACGTCCTCGTCTCCCACCGCCGCCTGGTAGACGTGCCACGCGGCCGCCAGGTCCTGGAAGGGCAGCCCCACCGTGCAGAAGAGGGTGAGCTGCTCGGGCGACGTCCTCCCAGGGCGCAGCCCGGCGATGATCTCTCCCAGCTCCGCGTGGATGGACTCCTCCTTGAGCCCGGCGCTCCCCACGACACCACCTGACAGGGCCAGCCCCCGGTGATCACACACGAAGGTGGCGCGCTCGAGCAGCGCTGGCGACAGCTCCACGCGATCCTGCTCGTCCTCTCCCAGCGCGGTGATGTGCATGCCGGGGCGCACCAGCTCCGCGGGGAGCGAGGCCTTGCCGCCCGTACTCGTCGTCACGACGATGTCGGCCTCCTCCACCGCCTCCGCCACCGAGCCCACCGGCCGCACGGGCAGGGACAGCTCCTGGTACATGCGCGTGGCCAGCGCGGCGGCCCGCGTGAAGTCCGCGTCATAGACGAAGGCCTGGGACAGCGAGCGCACCAGCCGCAGGGACTTGAGCTGGAGCACGGAGCGGCTGCCCGCGCCCAGCAGCGCCACGCGGCTCGCGTCCGGCCGGGCCAGCACGTCCGTGCCCAGCGCCCCCACCACACCCGTGCGCACGGCCGTCAGCTGCGCCGAGTCCATCATCGCCAGCAGCTGTCCCGTGGCCAGATCATGCAGCTGCAGCATGCCCTGCAGCGGGGGCGTGATGGCCGGGAAGCGAGCGCTCACCTTGACCGAGTAGGCGGGCACTCCCGGCAGGCTGCCCGGGAAGAGCACCATGGTCGTGCCTTCGGTGTGCAAGGGTACACGCGTGCGCTGGGGCGCCACCGTCCGCGCGAGCGCGTCCGCGCGGAACGCCTCGCGCATGTCCGTCAGCAAGGTGAGGGCCTGCAGGTTGCGGGACACATCCGAGCGGGTGAGGAGAAGGGTGCTCATCTTCGACGAAACCTAACCGAGCGCGACGGAAGTCCGAAGGTTCACCGTCACATGCCTCTCCAAGACTCTCGGTCGTTCGCACACGACGTAACACCTGGCGGATGGTTCAGGCGGGCGAGCATGGGAGGCATCCCACCGAGGCCCTCGGAGGTCTCGGCCGCTCCGCCCCCGGCCCGCCCGCCCCGGAAATCCCGGTACGGGCGCGGTTGTCTCATCATGTCCAGAGTGAGGCTGGGCCTGAGCCAGAGGTCGTCGTCCCGGAGGTCACGATGCTGGAGCAGCAACCACGTCCCCAGGCTTGGGAGTCAGCGCGAGATCCCGAGGAGCCGCATCGGCTGGGGGCCTTCCTCCGCGCTCACCGAGAGGACATCCTCGCCGACTGGCGGCTGTCCGCCCATGCGCTCCACTCGCGCCGGTCCGGCGAGCTCCCGGTGCTGGACCACATCCCCGCGCTGCTGGACGGCGTCACCGAGGCGCTGGTGCACGAGGCGCACGGCATTCCACTCCAACTGCCGAGCGTCATCTCGGACGTGCATGCCCTGGCTCGGCTGAACCAGGGCTTCGGCATCCACGAGCTCACCTATGAGTACAGCGTGCTGCGCACCTGCATCCTCCGCCGGCTGGAGGCCTCGGCGGTCCACCCCGCGCCTGGCACCCTGCTGCTGCTGGACGAGCTGCTGGATCAGGCAGTCACGCGCTCGGTGCTGAGCTACTCGCGCCTGCGCGAGCGCACGCTCAACGCGCTCGACCGGATGATGCAGGCGGCCCTGGAGAGCCCGGACCTGGACACCCTGCTCCATCGGCTGCTCACCCTGCTGATGGAGTCCGCCATGCAGGTGAACTCGGCCACCATCCTGCTGCGCGAGGACGGCATGCTGCGGGTGCGCGCGGCGATGGGGCTGGACGCGGAGCAGACGGTGGGCCAGCGCGTGCGCATCGGAGAGTGCTTCGCGGGCCGTGTCGCCGCCGAGCGCAAGCCGCTCGCGGTGCGCTCGGCCTCGACGGATCCGCTGCTGAAGGAGGAGGCGCTGGGCCAGCTGGGGCTTCACGCGCTGTATGGCGTGCCGCTGCTGGACGGAGAGCACCTGGTGGGCGTGGCGTACATGGGCTCTCGCACCGCCTATGCCTTCTCCGAGGCGGACACCCTGCTGTTCCGCATCATGGTGAGCCGGGCCACGGCCCTCATCGTCCAGGCGCAGCTGCGCGCGCGAGAGCAGGCCGCCCGCGAGGAGATGCAGCGCTCGCTGGCGATGATCGACACGCTGCTGGCCACCTCGCCGGTGGGCATCGCCTTCCTGGATCGCGAGCTGCGCTACCTGCGCATCAACGACACGCTGGCCAGCATCAACCAGCTGCCCGTGGCGGCCCACCTGGGCCGCCCCATCCAGGAGGTGCTGCCCCCCCGTGTCGCCCAGCAGCTGGTGCCCATCCTCCGCTGCGTGCTCGAGACGGGCGAGCCGTCGGGGAGCTTCGAGTTCCCCACGCCGCCCGAGTTCTCCCGGTTCCAGGGGCACACGTGGCTGGCCAGCTACTACCCGGTGCGCTTCCAGGGCGGGGAGCTGATGGGGGTGGGCTGCATCGTGCTGGACATCACCTCGCACAAGCAGGCGGAGCAGGCCCTCGAGCAGGCCCTCACCTTCCGAGAGCAGCTGCTGGCGGTGCTCGGGCACGATCTGCGCAACCCGCTGGGCGCCATCGGCGCCTCGGCCTTCCTGCTCTCTCGGGCGGAGGGCCTGAGCGAGCGCGAGCGCCAGGCCGTGGAGCGCATCCGCCGCAGCGGCGCGCGGATGGCCCGGCTGATCGACGACATCCTGGACTTCGCGCGCAGCCGTCTGGGCGGAGGCATCCCGGTGACGCGCCAGCGCATGAACATGGAGGAGGTGTGCAGGACGACGCTCGAGGAGTTGCAGGTGACGTTCCCCGAGCGCCAGCTCCTCTTCGACGTGCACGGCCACACCTGGGGAGAGTGGGATCCGGATCGCGTGGCGCAGGTGCTGAGCAACCTGGTGTTCAACGCCCTCCAGCACGGGCGGGAGGACACGCCCATCCGCACCACGCTGCGCGACGCGGGCGACCACGTGCTGCTGGAGGTCTACAACCAGGGAGAGCCCATCCCGGAGGAGCTGCTGCCGCGACTGTTCGATCCGTTCAAGCGCCGCCCGGAGGATCAGCGCCCGCACGAGGGCCGGAGCGGCGCGCGGAGCCTGGGGCTGGGGCTGCACATCGTCCGGCAGATCGCCCTGGCGCACGACGGAGACGTGGTGGTGCGCTCCGACCCGCAGGGCACGTCCTTCACGGTCCGCTGGCCACGCGGCGCGAAGTGAGCGTCCCGCCCAGTCCGGCCCGCGGGGGGCTCACCGGCCCAGGGGGGAGAGCGCCAGGGTGTGGATGGCCTCGGCGAGCATCTGGGTGATGAGGCCCAGGTGCTCCAGGGAGATGGACTCGTCGGGCGCGTGGCCGGTGTAGGCCCCCATCTCCTTCAGGTCCGGTCCGAAGTCCACGGCGTTCGGGAAGAGGCGGGCATAGGTGCCGCCGCGGATGGAGACGGGAGCGATGGTGCCGCGGATGTTGCGGTGGCGCTGGTAGATGTCCATCAGGGTGGTGACGAGCGCACCGGAGGCATCCGCCACGTGCGGGTCTCCGACGAAGCGTCCCGGGCCCTCGATGACGCGCCCGTCCGTCTCCTGGGTGATGAGCGCCACGGCGTGGTCCAGCGCCTGATGGAAGTCCTCATTGCCCTCCTCGGAGCGAGGCCGGCGCAGGTTGATGCCCAGCGACACCTTGCCGTCCTTCACGCGCAGCAGGGTGGCGGCGGAGACCATGG
Organism: Hyalangium gracile; assembly: GCF_020103725.1. Taxonomy (NCBI): domain Bacteria; kingdom Pseudomonadati; phylum Myxococcota; class Myxococcia; order Myxococcales; family Archangiaceae; genus Hyalangium; species Hyalangium gracile. Next base: position 319,852 of record NZ_JAHXBG010000010.1, read on the forward strand.
GCCCCATCAGCTTGTCCTTGCCGACGAAGCCCAGGCGCTCGCCATGGTGGTCCTTGTCGAAGCGGCGCGACACCGTGCGCAGCACGGCCGTCAGCCCGTTCTCCGCCAGCGAGAGCTTGTCGGCGATGGCGGCCAGGTCCCAGAGCGCGTTGCGTCCCTCCTCGGGGATGGAGGAGTGCACGGCCTTGCCCTGGGTGGAGACGACGATGAGCGAGGTGCCCTTGGTGGCGCCGGGCACGGTCTTCACCTCGGCCTTGAGCTCGGGCCGCTCCTTGCGCACGGCCTCCATGGCGGCCTTCACGGCGGCCAGCCCCTGCTCCACCGACTTGCCAGCGAAGGGCGACAGCGTCAGCGAGGCGGCGCCGGGGACCTGGGTGAGGAACTCTCCGGCGCTGGCATCCACGGGCAGCAGGGTGGCGGAGTCGTTCGCCTCCGGAGTGTCCAGCGCCGCCTCCAGCGTCAGGGAGACGAAGCCGGACTGCGCCACCACCACCGGGTAGGACGAGTCCACGGAGATGGTGTGCGTGGGCAGCTGCTCGTTGCGCGCGTACTCCTGCATGCCCGCCCAGGAGCTCTCCTCGTCGTTGCCGATGATGACGAGCACCTTGCCCTTCGGCGGCTCGATGCCGAGCTCCTGCGCCAGCGCCAGGGACACCAGCGCCGTGGCCAGCGGCCCCTTGTCATCCATCACGCCGCGGCCATAGAGCCGGCCGTTCACGACCTTGGGCTCGAAGGGCTTGTACTTCCACTCGTGGGCGGGCGCGGGGACGACGTCTCCGTGGAAGACGAGGCCCAGCCGGGGCGCGCCCTGGCCCCAGGACAGCTCGAACACGTCGTTGCGGCCGGCCACGCGGAAGCCGAAGCCCCGGGCCTTCGCCCACTGCTGAAGGAAGGCGCCCATGGCGGCGACGGCCGGGTTCTTCGCGGCGGGCTGATCGCTGTTCACCGTCTTGAAGCGCACGAGCTGCTGCGTCAGCTCCACCACGTCCCCGAGCCCGCAGGCGCCGACGTACAGCGCATAGCGGCCGGCGGGGGCAATGCCGGGCAGCGCCTCCTCGGAGAACTGGGCGGCGCGCTTGCCGGCCGGGAGCTTGCAGTTGACGGGCTTGGGCTCCGCCTCCTTCCCCTTGCCCCTCCTCTCGGTCTTCTCCACCTTCGCGGACTGGACGCCATACTTCTTGTTCTTCTCGGACTGGATGCGGGCCTGGCGCGCCTGCTCCTGGAGCTGGGCCGGCGTGGGCTTCGACGGAGCCTGGGCGAGCGCGAGGGCGGGAACGAGGAGGCAGAGGGTCAGAGAGTGCGGACGCGGGCGCATGACGTTGCGAACCCTACCCTACCGGGAGGAGCACGGCATCGGTCGCCCGGGGAACAGCCGGGGCGCGGTCCGCTTCACGGAGAGGTGAAAACCGGCGGGCAGGTGGCTAAACAGCAGGGCATGTTCACCCTCTCTCCGAAGAAGTTGAGGCTCCCCACACCGGACGAGGCGCTCAAGGGCCGCTCCGAGCCGATCCCCGTCCCCGACAAGCACTTCGTGCTGGGCACTCCGCTGAAGGGGCCCTTCCCCGCCGGCCTGCAGCAGGCGGTGTTCGGGCTGGGCTGCTTCTGGGGCGCGGAGAAGAAGTTCTGGCAGACGCCCGGCGTGTACAGCACCCAGGTGGGCTACGCGGCGGGCCTGACGCCCCACCCCACCTACCGCGAGGTGTGCTCGGGCATGACGGGGCACAACGAGGTGGTGCGCGTCATCTTCGATCCGGCCAAGGTGAGCTACGACACCCTGCTGCGCGTCTTCTGGGAGAACCACGACCCGACGCAGGGCATGCGCCAGGGCAACGACGTGGGCACGCAGTACCGCTCGGGCATCTACTACTTCGACGAGGCCCAGAAGCGCGTGGCCGAGCAGAGCCGCGACTCCTACCAGAAGGCGCTCGGCGCGGCGGGCTACGGCCCCATCACCACGGAGGTGCTGCCCGCCCCCGAGTTCTACTTCGCCGAGGACTACCACCAGCAGTACCTGGCCAAGAATCCGGACGGGTACTGCGGGCTGGGCGGCACGGGCGTCAGCTGCCCGGTGGGCGTGGGCGTGGCCAGCCGCTAGGCCGCCCGAGCCCTCAGCGGCACTGCGGCTGTTCCGAGGCGCCGGCGCTGCTGGCGAGGACCTGGAGGAACTCGCTCGCCTGGGGCTCCTGCCCGCGCTCCCAGAGCGTGGCCTCCGCCCAGCACTGCACCCAGGCGGGGCCCCAGTCCTGGGGCAGCGCGCTGCACTGCGCCCGGCGAGCGGCGCCTCGGGCGACGCTGTCGGCCTGCACCGCCGCGAACACGGAGGGCGCCACGTTCCCGACGAAGGCGCTCGCGTAGGCCTCCGGGGGCGGAACGTTCAGCGGATCCGGCGCGAGCCCGCCCGGGGCGAAGCCCACGTGCTCCTGGTCCTCGAAGGCCAGGGCGCCCGTCTGTTCCGGCGTGGGGGCCGAGCCCGAGCTGCTCGACTGGAGCGAGTACTTGTAGTTCGACGTCCAGCGGTGGGTGAGCACGCTGTAGATGAAGTCGTCCCACACCTCCTCGGTCAGCGTCTCCGGAGTGCTGTCGAGGATCCGGCGCGCCTCCCGGAGATCACTCCTGCGGCTCTTGAGCTCGTCGTCGAGCGCCGCGACCTCGTCGCAGGGCGACTTCTGCTCGGTGCAGCCCACGCAGGAGGCCGCGTGCGTCTTCTTGGCCTGCGCGCACGCCTTCTCCTTGTCGTCCTTCTGCGACGCGACGCGCTCCACCTCGTTCTCGGCGTACCGGTAGCGCTCCCGGACGGCCTTGTACTCGGGGTTGCGGACCTGGCGCGTGCCGCTGACGTAGCGCACGCTGCGCACGTCCTCGTGGACGCGCTCCACGACGCGCTCGATGAGCGCGTTCAAGCGAATCTCCAGCGGCTCCGGCTGACCGGCGGCCACGCTGCCCCCCGCGCACCGGGCCGCGGGCGCCAGGTTGGAGGCCATGCGCTCACACAGGCCGGAGAGCGAGTCGGAGATCTGCCGCGGAATCCGGCCCTCGAGGCGGATGCCCACGGGGATGGCGCTCTGGGCGAGGAAGCCCTGGCGGGACTGCGCGGCGCGCGAGGCCGTGGGCTCGGCGGGCGCCAGGCACTGCGCGGCGGACCACAGCACGGAGGCCGCGCCCTCGGAGCTCGGCCCCTGCGCGGTGGCGGCCAGCTGCGCGAAGCGCGAGGAGAGCTGGTTGGCGCGCTCGGTGAGCAGCGACTGGTAGCCCGGGACGGGGAGCTGCGCGGAGCGGGCCTGGAGGCAGCCGAGCTCGGCCGACGCCGTGGCCAGCGGGCCATCCGCCTTGTACTTGCTGGCGCAGCGCTCGGCATGGACCTGGCCGGCCTTCTCCAGCATCGAGTTCACCTCGGGGTGGTCGGGGATGAGATCGCGCGCCGCCAGGAGCGGCGGGAGGCACTGGTCCAGGTCGCCCGCATCGCACGCGGGGCGCGCGGTCGCGATGGCCTGGTCCGTCGCCTTCTGCGCGAAAACGGGGGCGCGGCTACAGGCCTTCTCGTCGTCGGGCGAGGCGGCACAGGCGTCGCGGTAGGCGCGGGCCGCCGTCATGAAGTCACCGGCGATGGCCGCATCCTCGGCGCGGGACATGGCCTGGCGGTAGGCGGAGTTGCAGCCGCTCAACACGAGGAGGGTGAGGAGCGAGGAGAGACGCGAGAACGGAGGCAGTGAGCGCATTCGAGAGGGAGCGGGCAAGAGTCGAGGGCAGCAGACGAGCGAGCAAGCCGCAAATTCACTGCCCCGGGGACGCGCCGCATCCTACAGCCTCCGGGCGCGGATCAGCGAGAGGGGGCTGCCTGCGCCGCGCTCCCGGGGGCGGCGGGGCGGCCCGCCTGCGCGCGCTCCAGGTGTGGCCCCAGCTGGCCCGAGGCCATGAGCCCCAGCATCCGGAAGTCGGAGATCAGGGACCAGAGTGGGTACTTGAAGGTAGCGGGCCGGTTCTTCTCGATGCCGAAGTGGCCGATCCACGCCAGGCCGTAGGCGACGACGGGGAAGCCGATCGCCAGCGCGCCTCGGCCCAGCACGATGGCGCTGACGCCGATGCCCAGGCCCACGGTGGTGCCCACGAAGTGCAGCCAGCGCGTGGCGGGCCGGGAGTGCTCGCGGAGATAGAACGGCCAGAACTCGGCATAGGTACGGATGCGCTCGGACATGGAATAGTTATCGCCCATGGCCGACTGGACCCCCAAGCCCAACCTCTCGGTGGACCTCAAGCGCCTGACACTCAGCGCGGAGGAAGGGTTCGTCCTCTCGCGGCTGGATGGGCACACCTCCATCAGCCATCTGCCCGCACTCACAGGGATTTCTCCCGACCGGCTCCGGCCCATCCTCGACCGGCTCGTGGCGCAGGGCGCCCTACACCCCGCCCCGGGTGCCCCGAGCGCTCCGGCCCGGACCGCCCCCCCCGCTGCCCCTCGGGCTCCCGTGCCGACCGCCCCCGAGGTGCCGACGCTCGAGGCACTGCCCGATGAGCTCGACGGGGCTCCGCCTCCCGATGGAGGAGCGGACCCGGAGCCTTCCGAGGCCTCCAGCACCGAGGAGCCCGAGCCCACCGAGGACGAACCCACCGAGGCGCTGGGCAACTACCGCCAGCTCTTCGAGACGCGGCTGCACCCGCTCACCGAGGACGAGCGCGCCGCCCGGGCCCACGCGGCGGAGGATCCGGAGCTGTCCGCCTTCTGCTTCGATCCGGTGCCCGCCGTCATCAAGGCGGTGATGGAGAACCCGCGCACGGGCCTGGCGCACGCGCGGCTCATCGTCCGCCACCACCGCAACCCGACGGGGCTCGAGGCTGTGTGCGCCCGCGCGGCCTTCGCGGCGGATGGTGGGGTGCGCCGCTGGCTGGTGCGCAACCCGCAGCTCCCCTCGGGCCTGTTCCGGCGCCTGTGGAGCGGCCGGCGGCTGATGGAGCTGCACAAGGTGACGATCGATCGGGACATCCCCGAGGGCACGCGGCGCGCGGCCCGAGAGCTGCTGCGCCAGCGCTTCAGCACCGGCCCCGCCGAGGAGAAGGCGGAGCTCATCCTCAACACGGAGGGCCGCTCGCTGGTGGCGCTCACGGGGCTGCCGGTGGATGGGAAGACGGCGGCGCTGCTGTGCGGGCGCACCTACCGCTCTCCACTGCTCATCCAGAACATCGCGCGGTGGAGCGCGGCGCCGCCGGCCCTCGTGGCCCACCTGCTCAAGCAGGAGGCGGTGCGACGGCAGCCGCAGCTCCGGATGCTGCTGCAACGTCACCCCAATGCCCCCGCGGACGCGCGCCGCGGGGAGCACTGAGGCAAGGCTCGCGCCTTACTGGCAGTCGCGCGCCTCGAAGTGGCCGAGCAGCGGGTGGCCACCCTCGGCCACCGTGTCGCGGCCCACCAGGCACTTGCCCGCGGGCACAGTCACGGTCGCGTCCTTGCCGTTCAGCGTCAGCTCACCGGACACCACCTGCAGACCGCCGGGGAAGCCCGTGGCCGTGTTGGCGTCCACCGGGCGGAAGCTCGGCGCGCTGGAGCCGGACAGCCGCACGCGGTAGGTCTGGTCCTCGTAGAAGGAGGGCACCTCGGCCGACGGGTCCGCCTTGAGCGGCGCCATGAAGGCCCCGGCGACCAGGTCGAACTCGGGCAGCACGCGCACCAGCGGCAGGCCGTCCGCGCCGCGGGCGAGGTTCAGGTCAAAGTGCCGACCGGACACGGCGTTCAGGTCCGCGGTGAAGACCTTCTTCCCATTCAGGCTCATGTAGCTCTGCGCCTGGCCCAGGCCCACGTGGGCGATGACGAAGTCGTCCTGGCCCTCCTCGGCGCTGAACTCGAAGGACAGGCCGGACAGCGAGTACACCACCTGCTGGCTGGACAGCGCCGAGGTGCCGCCGTACGGCCCCTTGTACTCGGTGGTGCCCAGGTTCAGATCGAAGCTCACGCGCTTGGAGGCCGCGTTCATGCGCAGCTCGGACAGCGGGGTGGCCTTCGCGGTGGAGAAGGAGTGGGTGGCGCCGTCCTCATCCAGCTCGATCTGGATGGCGTTGAGGATGCCGGTGCTGAAGGTGATGTCCTGCTCGCCGTTCTTCGTCAGCCGCAGCTCCACCTTGCCCACCATCACGCGCGGCAGCTCCGCCGCGGCCTCGGGAGCCAGTAGCTGCACCACGTCCTTGCTCTCGCCCAGGTCCACGATGACCGCCGAGGTGTCCTTGCCGAGGCTCAGCACCACCGGCTCGTCGCGCTTGGAGCCGAGCTGGAAGCCCAGGTCCATGCCGTCCTTGTCGGTGCGGGTGGCGCGGATGCGGACCTCGAGCTGATCCACGGCCCGCACGCAGTCCGCGTCCGGCGCGGCTCCATCGATGGAGCACACGTCGTCACCGCTGATGCGGAAGATGGTGGAGTCTCCGTCGGTCTCCTCGACGTTGGCCTCGGTGAAGATGCGCTCGCGCAGCAGCTTCTCCATCAGGGCGATCTGCGCCTCGGTCGCCGCCGGGTCCGTCGGGATGGGGTTGCTCGGCGTCAACGGGGAATCGCAGCCCTCGGGGTCCTCGCAGGTCGCCGGGCTGCCCATGATGGGGACCTTGGCGAAGGCGTCCTGGAAGATGCTCGCGGCCGAGCCCAGGCTCTCGAAGGAGGACATCTCTCCCATCACCCGGGCGCTGGCGCTCGCCGCGCGGATCATGTCGGCCGTGCGAGTGGCCGTCGTGTCCGAGACTTCCTTGGCCTCCGGCGCGTCGCTGCAGCCTACGCCGCACAGCGCCATCATCATGGTTCCGGTCAGCCAGAACTTCGTCTTCATGCACTCTCCTTGGTGAAGCGGGACGCGGCGACAGGAGCAAGGGCTGCGCCAACGACTCGACGACGTAACCCCGCGAGATCCCGCATCCCGCACGCGTACTGTGGTCGAGCACCCTGACATGCTCGTCGTGCTAAGCCTGGGGTATGACGCGACCTCGGAAGATGCTTCCCCTGTTGGGCGCCGCGGTGCTGGGCATCGCCGCGCAGGCCTGGGCCGGAGAGCCCGCCGCTGCGGCTCCTCGTCATCGCGTGCCCACGAAGGATGCGCCGCGCTACGTCATCGCGAACGGCAAGGGCGCGGCCACGCTGCTGCTCAATGCCTCCACGGGCGCCAAGGAAGCCTCGGTGACGCTGCTGGAGCTGAACCAGGGCGCGGCGGTGCCCGAGCACGTGCACGAGTCGAGCGCGGAGATCCTCTATATCGAGGAAGGCGCCGCGGAGATGATGGTGGACGGCAAGAAGCTGCGCGTGGAGAAGGGGGACGCGGTGTACATCCCCCCGGGCGCGAAGCACTCGGCGCAGGTGGTCTCCCAGGAGACGTTCCGCGCGGTGCAGGTGTACGCGGGGCCGGGCCCCGAGCAGCGCTTCACCCAGGGCCCGCGCGCGGACAAGAAGGACGCGAAGTAGCGGAGGCGCCTCAGTCCCAGTCGAGGGGCGCGAAGCACTCGCCGCACTGACGCTGGGCGAGATCCAGCCACTCGAGCGCATCCTGCAGCACGGCCTTCGTGGGCCCGCTGTGGATGTTCACCGTGGCGTAGAGCATGCCGAAGCGGTTGGCGACGGCCAGCCGCGCCTCGCCCGGTGCCGCTCCGATGGCCTGGGCCAATTCGCGGGAGATGCGGCCCTCCGCGTCCCCGAGCGCTCCAGGAGGCAGCGGCTCGCCCTGCTGGCCCGACGGCACGATGGAGAAGACGTCGACCTCCTCCTGGCGCAAGCGCGGCGCCCGCTCCATGAGGCTGCGGTGGAGCGCCTGGCAGATGTCGCAGCCCGGGTGCAGCAGGGCCACCAGCATCTCGCGCCGCTGCCAGGCATCCAGGGTGCCTCGCGGCTGCCCGCCCGGCACCGGAAGCTGGAACAAGGGGACCTCGGCTCGCTCTGCCATCCTCGCACCTCCCTGGGCTCTACGAGGATAACACCCAGGCTCAGGCGAGACTGCGCGCAAGGCTGCCCAGCGTGGACATGGCGGCCTCGATGCGCGGCGACCACGGATAGCCGCAACTCAGGCGGATGAAGTGCGAGTAGCGCTGGCCCTGCGCGGAGAAGATGGGCCCGGGCGCGATGCTGATCCCCGCCTCCAGCGCCCGCGCGTGGAGCACGAGCGCATCCACCGTGGCGGGCAGCTCCAACCAGAGCAGCGAGCCGCCCGTGGGGCGCGTGACGCGAGTGCCCTCGGGGAAGTGCTCGGCGATGGCCTCCGTCATGCGCTCCACCTGCGCGGCGAGCCGGCGTCGGAGCGCTCGCAGGTGTCGGTCATACCCGCCTCCCTGGAGGAAGCGCGCGAGGGCGAGCTGGGGCAGCGTGGGCGTGGCGCCCGTCTGCGCGAACTTGAGCAGCTCCACGCGCTCGCGGTAGCGGCCGGGCGCCACCCACCCCACGCGGTAGCCCGGCGCCAGCGTCTTGGAGAAGGAGCCGCACAGCAGCACGCGCCCCTCGGTGTCGAACGCCTTGCAGGGTCGCGGGCGCTCCGAGCCGAAATAGAGGTCGCCGTAGATGTCGTCCTCGATGAGCGGCAGGTCCCGCTCGGCCAGCAGCTTCACGAGCCGCTGGCGGTGCTCCTCGGGCATGCAGCTGCCGAGCGGGTTGCTGAAGCTGGGCACCACCAGCACGGCGGCCACGCGCCGCTTGTCGAGCATGGACTCCAGCGCCTCCAGCTCCAGGCCATGGCGCGGGTGGCTGGGGATCTCCAGGGCTCGCAGCCCGAGCGCCTCGATGGCGCGGAGGGTGCCGTAGAAGGCGGGGGACTCGATGGCGATGGTGTCTCCCATCCTGGCCACGGCCAGCAGGCACAGGTGGATGGCCTCGGAGCCGCCACAGGTGGTGATGAAGTCATCGGGCCCCAGCGCGCAGCCCCACTCCATCGCTCGGCGGGCGAGCTGTCTGCGCAGCTCGGGGCTGCCGGGCGGCATGTCGTAGCCCACCGCCGCCTCTCCCGCCTCGCGCGCCAGGGTGGCCAGCTCCCGGTTGAGGCGCTGGGTGGGCAGCAGCTCCGGCGCGGGCATCGCGGCCCCGAGCTGCACGATTCGTGGATCACTCGCGGCCCGGTACACGTGCGCCACCAGGGCGCTGACGCTCACGGGGCTCGCGCTCGGGGCGGGGCGGGACACCTGGGGCTCGGCGGGCAGGGGCCGCTCGCGCCGGCGCACGTAGTGGCCGGACTGGGGACGCGTCTCGACGAGCCCCAGGGACTCCAGGTGGAGGTACGCCTGCAGCACGGTGGAGATGCTCACCCGCTCCCGGGTGCTGAGCTCTCGCACGGAGGGCAGGCGCTCTCCCGGCCGGAGGGTGCCAGCGGAGATGGCATCGCCGATCCGCTCGGCGACCTGCTCGTACAGCTTGGCTCTGTGCGCGGTGTCCATCATGCGTGCCTCGACTCCAGGCCTCCGCTGGCCCGTCCTGGATCCTGGTGAATAACCACGGGCGCTCTGGCCGCCCAGGTACAGCTACAGCCCTTCTCGACCGGCACAGTTTCTCCCATGACAACTGTACCGGTCACAATTCCAACCTGCTGAATCTGTTCTTGTGCCCATCCGAGGCGCATCGTTGGCGGGACTGGAGGTGGTCGATGAAGGGGTCTGTCGCCAGCTTCGGATGGCTGCGCGGGGCCGTGGCCCGGTGGCTGCCGGCGCGGTGTACCGGCGCGCCCGGCACGGTGTCGCTGAAGCAAGGCACGCTGTGGAGCCACCGGCTGCGCTCGTGCCAGCACGTGCTCACCTGCCACGAGGGCCAGGTGTGGCTCACCCGCGAAGGGGATGCCGTGGACCACATCCTCTCGGTGGGAGACAGCCTGCGGCTGGAACAGCCTGGACTGGTGGTGGTGCAGGCGCTGCGGCCCGGATGCGTCGCGCTGTCCCGGGATACCCGTCGCGAGGACAAGGGCGCACGTGTCCAGAGCGGACAGCCGGTGACGCCGGGAGCCCGGCTGGGAGAGGGAATCCTGCTGGGCGTGCTGGCGGTGATCGCGTTCAGCCTCTCCCTGCCCGCCACGCGGGTGGCGGTGCCGGAGCTGGGAGCCACCCTGGTGGGACTGGGACGGGCGGTGGTGGCGGCGGGGCTCGCCGGAGCGCTGCTCCTCATCCGGCGCGAGCGGCTCCCCGAGCGGCGGTACTGGCCGCGCCTGGCGCTCGTGGCCGGAGGCGTGGTGGTGGGCTTCCCGCTGCTCTCGGCGATGGCGCTGCGGTCCATGCCCTCGGCGCATGGGGCGGTGCTGGTGGGACTGCTGCCAGCGACCACGGCGGTGGCGGCCGTGCTGCGAGCCAGGGAGCGGCCCTCCACGGGCTTCTGGCTGGCCTCCGCCGCGGGGCTGGTGTGCGTGCTGGCCTTCGCGATGGCCCAGGGGGCGGGCCGGCTCACGGCGGGGGACGGGCTGGTGCTGCTCGCGGTGGCGGCGGGAGCGCTGGGCTACGCGGAGGGCGGAGCGCTCGCGCGCGAGCTGGGAAGCTGGCGCGTCATCTGCTGGGCCCTGGTGCTGGCGGCTCCCGTGCTCGCCCCCGTGGTGGCGCTCTCCGTGGGGCTGCACGTGCTGGAGGCCAGTCCGCGCGCGTGGCTCGGCTTCGGCTACGTCTCCCTGGTGAGCATGTTCCTCGGGTTCTTCGCCTGGTATCGAGCCATGGCTCTGGGCGGGGTGGCTCGGGTGGGGCAGCTTCAGCTGATCCAGCCGCTGCTCACCCTCCTGTGGTCCGCTCTGCTCCTCGGAGAAACCGTGAGTCGAGGAACTCTCGGCGCCGCGCTGCTCGTGCTGCTGTGCGTGGTGGCGGGAGTGCGGAGTCGCGTCCAGCTCCCGCCCTCGAGCCTCTTCAGCGCTCGAAGACAGCCTGTCCGCCCACATCCGTGAGCATCATCTTCATGTCAGAGTAGGCTGCTATGTCCCAACCTCTGTGGTAGGATACATCCGCTCGTGAGCAAGCGGGCGGTACCAAGGAGGAAGGTGGAGATGGCCAAGACAACGGGTGGGGATCTGGTGCTGCAGCTGCTCACGGAGTTCCGGGAGCACCAGCAGGACTACAAGCACTTCAAGCACGACATGCTTCAGTTCAAGCACGAGATGCTGGAGTTCAAGCAGGACTACAGGCACTTCAAGTACGAGATGCTGGAGTTCAAGCAGGACATGCTGGAGTTCAAGCAGGACATGCTGGGCTTCAAGCACGACATGCTGGGCTTCAAGCACGACATGCTGGGCTTCAAGCAGACCATGGAGAAGCGGATGGACCTGCTTCACCAGGCCAATGTGGAGACCCTCAGCTACCTGAAGCACATCGTGAAGATCCTCCAGCCAATGCGGAGTCAGCTGGACGACCACGAGCAGCGCCTGGTGATGCTGGAAAAGGAATAGCCGTACGGTCCGGCTCCTCCGCTCCTCAGTGGAGGAGCCGGTGCACCTGCTCGAGCATCGCCGCGCTCAGCAGCCCGCCGTAGGTTCCCAGCACATACCCCAGCACCGCCAGCAGCACGCCCACCGGTGCCAGTGCCGGGTGGAAGGCCGCCGCCACCACGGAGGCTGACGCCGTGCCCCCCACATTCGCCTGCGAGCCCACCGCCGCGAAGAAGATGGGCGCTCGCAGCAGCCGCCGCACGCCCAGTATCACCGCCGCGTGGAAGGCCATCCACACCATGCCCACGGCCACCAGCGCGGGTGCATCCAGCAGACGGCGGAACTCGGCCTGCGCGCCAATGGTGGCCACCAGCAGGTAGAGGAACACCGAGCCCATCCGACTGGCCCCCGCCCCCTCGAGCCGCCGTACCGGCGTGAACGACAGCACCACCCCCACCGTCGTCACCAGCAGCACCACCCACGTGAAGCCCGTCACCACACTGCCCAGATCCGGCAGCTTCGAGGCGAGCACCGTGCACCCCACGGTCACTCCGATGGCGATGGCCAGCATCCACAGCAGATCCGCCAGGCTCGCTGGCCTGGACGTCTCCGCCTGGAGGCGCGCCACCTCCTCTCGCACCGCATCCAGCGTTCTCCGGTCCGCTCCCAGCTTCGCGTCCATCCGCTGCTCGCGACCCGCGAAGGACAGCAGCACCGCCGTCCAGATGTTGGAGACGCCTACGTCCACCACCACCATCATGCTCAGGGTGCTGTCGAGCGCGCCCACGCTCTGGCCGATGGCCACGAAGTTCGCGCTGCCTCCAATCCACGAGCCGCTCAGCGCCGCCAGCCCCTTCCAGGCCTGCTCTCCCAGTTCCGCTGGCACCAGCCAGCCCAGCGCGAGGTACGCCAGCGGCCCGCCCAGGACGATGCCCGCCGCTCCCGCCAGGAAGATCACCACCGCGTTGCGCCCCAGCCGAGCAATGGCCGGCAGATCCACCGACAGCACCAGCAGCACCAGGCTGGACGGCAGCAGGTACACCCGGACGAAGCGGTACAGCTCGGATTGGAGCGGGATGATGCCCACGTTCGACAGCAGCGTGGGCACGAAGTAGATGAAGACGAGCAGCGGCACCACGCGGAAGAACCGCTGCCCCAACGGGTGCCGGTCGGCCAGGAACAGCAGCCCCACCACGCCGAGCAGCACGGCGAGCACCGCCATCGGATCCTGGATGAGCGCCGGGCTCACGCGCCCGCCACCGGCTCCACGCCGAGCCCTGCTCCATCCCCGAGCTGGATGCGCCCCTCCACCACCGGGTGCCCGCGGAACGGGTCCTCGGAGATGAGCAGGTTGCCGTCCAGGTCCAGCCAGTCCGCCAGGGGCCCCAGGTGCGCCGCAGCCGCGATGCCCACCGACGTCTCCACCATGCAGCCGATCATCACCTTCAGCCCGCAGGCCCGGGCCACGTCGATGATGCGCAGCGACTCGCGAATACCTCCGGCCTTCTGCAGCTTCACGTTGATGCCGTGATAGCCCTCGGCCAGCCGCGGCACGTCCGAGGCGTGAATCAGGGCCTCGTCCGCCACCAGCGGCAGCGGCGAGCGGGCCCGCAGCCACTTCGCTCCCTCCACGTCCACCGCCGGCAGGGGCTGCTCCACCAGCTCCACGCCCTGGGTGGCCAGCCACTCGATGTGCTGGAGCGCCTCCTCCGGCTTCCACGCCTCGTTGGCATCCACGCGGATCACCTTGGACGTGGTGGCCCGCACCGCACCGAACACCTCACGCACCTTCTCGGCGCCGAGCTTCACCTTGAGGACGGGGTACGGCTCCGCCTCACGCACCTTGCGCGCCAGCGTCTCCGGCTCGTCGATGCCGATGGAGAAGGAGGTGAGGGGCATGCGCTTCGGATCCACTCCGAGCAGCCGGTACAGCGGCGCCCCGAGCGCCTTGCCCGCCAGGTCATGCACGGCGATGTCCAGCGCCGCCTTCGCCGCGCCATTGCCCGGCATCGCCCCCTGCACCGCCTCCGACACGTCCCGGAACCAGCGCAGATCTCCCTCGAGCGCCGGTGACAGCGTGCGCAGGGCCTCCAGCACCGTCTCCGCCGACTCCTGGTAGCGCACGTTGGGTGCGGCCTCCCCGAACCCCACGTGCGCTCCGGAGCGCAGCTCCACCAGGACGTTGCGCTTCGAGGTGCTGGTGCCTCGGGCGATGGTCCAGGCGTGACGCAGGGGCAGCTCGACGACTCGAGAGGTGAGGTGAGGGTGCATGAGGGGCAGGGCTCTCCTGGTGGGTTGGCCCTCTAGCACGACTTTCCTTCCAGGCGGCACCGCCCGGTGGATTCGGGATACAACGCCCGCATGGACTTCAATTTCGCCGACGAGGTGAGGCGCCAGCTGGAAGAGGCCCTCCAGAAGCGGGGCCGCGTCAACATCGTCGTTGCCGGCCGCAGCGGTGTGGGCAAGAGCACGCTCGTCAACGCCGTCTTCCAGGGCGACCTCGCGGAGACCGGCCAGGGCCGCCCCGTCACCCAGAGCGCGCGCGAGTACTCCAAGGAGGGGCTGCCGCTCACCATCCTCGACACCCGCGGCCTGGAGATGGAGCAGTACGCCGAGACCACCCGCCAGCTCGAGAACGAGGTCCGCGCCCGCTCGATGGACCCCGATGCCAAACGCCACCTGCACGTGGCCTGGGTGTGCATCTCCGAGGACTCGCGCCGCGTGGAGCAGGGCGAGTCCGCCGTCGCGGAGATGCTCTCGCGCTACATGCCCGTCGTCGTCGTCATCACCAAGGCTCGCTCGGATCGCGGCTTCCGCGAGGAGGTGCTCCGCCTCATCCCCACGGCTCGCAACGCCATGCGCGTCCGGGCCCTGCGCGAGGAGGATGACGAGGGCCACGTGCTCGAGCCGCGCGGGCTCAAGGAGCTCGTGGACGTGACGATGGAGCTCGTCCCGGAGGCCCAGCGCAACGCCTTCGCCGCGGCCCAGAAGGTGAGCGTCGAGCAGAAGAAGAGCCGAGCCCACTTAGCGGTAGGGAGCGCCGCCACCCTGGCTGCCGCCGTCGGCGCATCCCCTATCCCCTTCTCCGATGCGGCGCTCATCGTCCCCGTGCAGATCGGCATGCTGGCGAGCATCAGCGCCATCTTCGGCCTCCCGCTGAGCCAGGCGTTCCTCACCACGCTGATCAGCTCGGCGGGCGGAGGGCTCGCGGCGACGCTCGCGGGTCAGACCATCGTGTCCGGGCTGCTCAAGCTGCTCCCTGGCGTGGGCACCATCGCGGGGGCCGCCATCTCCGGGACCACGGCGGCCACCATCACCACCATCTTCGGCGAGGGCTACATCGCCGTGCTCTCGAGGCTCTTCATGCGCAACCCGGGCGTCCTCCCCTCGGAGGAGGAGATCGCCAGCGCCTTCCGAGAAGAGCTCAACGGACGGAAGTCCGCCGCCTGAGTCCGCCCCATGCGCTCCCTGCCCCTCTGTCTCACCCTGATTGCCCTGGGCTGCAGCCACGCCGCGGGCCCGGCCACCTCCTCCCGTCCCCGTGACGCCGAGGAGCTGCGCACGCTGCTCGCCGAGCTGATCGCCGCGGACACCTCCAACCCGCCCGGCAACGAGACCGCCGCCGCCCAGGTGGCCGCGCGGTGGCTGAAGCAGGCCGGCATCGAGGCGGAGATCCTCGAGCCCGCTCCCGGACGCGGCAACCTGTTGGCACGGCTGAAGGGCTCGGGGAAGGGCCGTCCCCTCCTCGTCCTGGCGCACCTGGACACGGTGCCCGCGAAGCGCGAGGAGTGGGTCACCGATCCGTGGAAGCTCACCGAGCGCGACGGCTTCCTTTACGGGCGCGGCGTGCAGGACAACAAGGGCATGGCGGCCGCGAGCGTCCTGGCGCTGCGTCGGCTCCAGCGTGAGGGCGGCAAGCGCTCGCGCGACATCCTCCTGTACCTCGGCGCGGATGAAGAGGTGGGCTCCGGCAACGGCCTGGAGTGGATGCTGGAGAACCGCCCGGAGCTGCGCGAGGCCGAGTTCGCCCTCAACGAGGGAGGCCTCACCGAGCTCTCCACGGACCGCGGCCGCGTGCAGTTCGTGGCCCTCCAGGCCGCCGAGCGCGTCTCCCGGAACGTGGTGCTGAAGGCCACGGGCCCCGGTGGGCACTCGTCCGCTCCGACCGCCGATCCCAACCCGCTGGTGCGCGTGTCCGCGGCGGTGGCTCGCATCGGCGCGCTCACCTTCCCCGCCCGGCTGACTCCCGCCGCCCGGCTGCACATCCAGGGTCGCGCGCCGAGAACCCCTGGCGAGCTGGGCGCGGCCCTCCAGCGCATCGCCGCGTCCCCCGACGCGCCTCCGCAGGACGCCGTGGACACCGTGGTCCGGATCGATCCGGCGCTGGCGGCGGTCATGCGCTCCACGTGCGTCCCCACCGTCTTCCAGGCGGGCACCCGCCCCAACGTCATCCCCGCCACCGCCGAGGCCACCCTCAACTGCCGCCTGCTCCCGGACGAGGACGCGAAGGCGCTCCATGACCGACTGGTCGCCGCGGTGGCGGACCCCTCCATCGAGGTGAGGATGGACACGAGCCCTCCGAACTCGCCCATGTCGCCCGTGGGAGACAACGCCATGTTCCGCGCCGCGAAGGCCGCCGCCGCCAAGGTATGGCCGGGCGCTCCCGTCATCCCCCGCCAGTCCACCGGCACCACCGAGTCCGCCATGCTGCGCCGCGCCGGCATCCACGCCTACGGCATCGACCTGTTCGCGCTCACCCCCGAGGATGCGCGCACCGCGCACGCTCCCAACGAGCGCGTCCCGGTCGCCTCGCTCCAGCCGGGCGCCGAGTTCGTCTACCTGCTCCTCGAGGAGCTGACACGCTGACACCTCACCGGGGATGCGCGGTGCACCCATCCGGCTTTCGTGCTTTCTTCCGCCCCCGTGAACGCTCGCTCGTCGCTTCTCCCGGTGCTCCTCGCCGCCTCGACCCTGGTGGCCTGCGCAGGAACTCGTTCGTCTCAAGGGTCGGACTTCCCCGAGGAGGGACCCGTGTCACGCCTGTGGCGGATCAGCGCGCAGACGCGCCAGTTCGAGCCCTTCTCCCGTGAGGGCACCCTGCTCGCCGCCGATGGCGCGCTGGAGCTGGACGCGTCGGCGCTGACCAGCACCGAGCCCTTTCCCTCCGGCAAGGAGGGAGGCCCTCCTCCCGTCGCGAGCTACCGCTTCGGCAAGGCCATCCTGGCCGAGCAGCCCATCCCCACCGGCTTCAACAGCGCAGTGCCCTCCGTGGAGGCGCTCACGCCGCCGGGCACCTGGGTGCGGGTGATGCTCGCCGCGCGCGTGGACGGCACGTGGACCAAGGACTACGACTTCGGCCCCTGGGCCACCGACAAGAGCACCGTGTCGCGGCGCAGCGTGAACGGCCAGGAGGATGCCCAGGGCAACGTCTTCACCGACACGCTCGTCCTCAAGAAGCGCGCGGACGCGGTGCGCGTGACGCTGTGGCTCTACTCCGCCCAGTCGGGCGTCAGCCCTCGCGTGCGCGCCCTCTCGCTGGCGCTGACCGACGGCACGCGCACGCCCATGGACGAGCCCTCGGATCGGCTCGCCTGGGGCACGGTGCTGGCGGTGCCCGGCCGCTCGCAGATGATCTACCCGAACGGTGGTCCCGTGTGGTGCTCTCCCACGTCCACCACCATGCTGCTCGGCTACTGGGCCCAGAAGCTCAACCGCCCCGAGCTGGTCGAGGCCGTGCCCACCGCCGCCGCCAACACCTATGACGAAGTCTACGAAGGCACCGGCAACTGGAGCTTCAACGTCGCCTACGCCTCCGCCCAGGGTGGCGGCGCCCTCCATGGCACGGTGGCGCGGCTCGACTCCTTCGCCCAGGTGGAGCGGCTCATCGCCGCCGGCATCCCCGTGAGCATCAGCATCGCCTACAAGGAGGGCGAACTCACCGGCGGCGCCTCTCGCAAGTCGGACGGCCACCTCATCGTCGTGAAGGGCTTCTCGCCCCAGGGAGACGTGGTGGTCAACGATCCGGCCTTCGCCGCCGATGAGCAGGTGGAGGCCATCTACAAGCGCGACGAGCTGTGGCGCGCCTGGCGCCACTCCTCGGGCGCCGTGTACCTGCTGTGGCCCGCGGGCACGCCGCTGCCCGAGGGCGCGCTGAGCCCCGTGCCCTGAGGCACGGCGTCACGGCAGCGTGAGAATCTCCGCGCCCTGCTCGGTGACGAGCAGCGTGTGCTCGAACTGCGCGCTGCGGCTGCCGTCGGCGGTGACGGCCGTCCACCCATCGTCCCACGAGCGGTGCTGCCAGTGGCCCAGGTTGATCATCGGCTCGACGGTGAACGTCATCCCCGGCTTCATGATCGTGTCGGCGCCCGCCTCGTAGTAGTGGGGGATCTGCAGCGGGCTGTGGAAGCGCTCGCCAATCCCGTGGCCGCAGTAGGCCCGCACCACGCTCATGCCGTTCTTCGTGGCATGCTCCTCGATGACGCGGCCGATGTCGTTGATGGGCCGGCCCGGCTTCACCGCCGCGATGCCCAGGTCCAGGCACTCGCGCGTCACGCGCACCAGGCGCTCGGAGTCGGGGTCCACCTTGCCCACGAAGAACGTGGCCGAGCAGTCGCCGTGCACGCCCTCGAGGAAGATGGTGATGTCCAGGTTGATGATGTCGCCTTCCTCCAGCGGCCGGCTGTCGGGGATGCCGTGGCAGATGACCTCGTTGACCGAGGTGCACAGCGACTTGGGGTAGCCGTGGTAGTTGAGCGTGCTCGGATAGCCGCCGAGCTGGATGTAGGCCTCGTGGGCGATGGCGTCCAGCTCGTCCGTGGTGATGCCCGGGCGCACGGCGGCTCCCGTCATCTGGAGCACCTTGGCGGCCGCCTGGCCGGCCCGCCGCATGCGGGCAATCACATCCGGGCTCTTCACCTCGGGCAGCTCCGGCGAGCGGACCGGACGGCCGGTCTCCGCGTAGTCCGGACGCGGGATGTGCGCGGGGACGCTGCGGCGCGGGCTGATGATGCCGGGGCTGATGCCTCGCCGCTGGACGTCCGCGCCCTTCTTGCGGGCCTCGACGGCGTCCGCGCCTCGGTGGCACTTCTTGTACTTGGAGCCGCTCCCGCACCAGCAGGGCTCATTCGGCCCTGGCAGGACGGCGGGAGCCTGGCGCGCAATTTGAGTGGTCATCGCACCCGTCTATAACCCGTGGACGCACCGCAGCGCACTGCTCTTGGTCACGGAGCGTACTGGAATACAGCGGCTCCCCTGTCTGCTCGCCTGTAGCCCTCCCTCGCTCAGCGGACCACCAGCGTGCTGCACGTCAGGCAGTAGCGGGCCTCCGGGATGGCTCGCAGCCGGTGCCGGCCGATGGCGCCCCCACACCGCGAGCACCGGCCGAAGCCTCCCTCCCGCATCCGCGTCAGGGCGTCGTCGATGTCGCGCAGCTCCTTGTAGTCCCGCTCCGACAGCCCGCCCGCTGATTGCTCCGCCTGCGACGGCCCTCGAGCCCCCCTCGCGCGCAGACGGCTGCGCCGCTGCATCAGCGCCTCTCGCGCCTCGTTCTCCCAGATGTCCATGGTGACCTCCACGTTTCCCACCCCTCCTCTCCCGCTCATGGAGGGTATTTCAGGAAACGTGCCTTCCCTGTTCCGAGGGGGAAGGAGCGCGGGAGGAGGCCCCGGGAGACGCAGCCTTTGCACGCCCCTGCCTGGCTACGCATGGAATGCGCTGATCCGCCAGCGGCGCTCAGGGGGCCGTGGGAGCGGACGGCTTCGCCTTCTTGCGCTCCTCGCCCAGCTTCTGCGCGCGGTCCTGCACCGCCTTGAGCGTGTCCAGCACGCCGTCCTTCTGACCGAAGCTGGCCAGCCAGCCGGGCACCGAGCCGCCCGGATCCACGCTGAACTTGTAGACGATGTGCGTCTTGCCCTCGCCCTTGGGGATGATCTGCCAGGTGCCCTCGTTGTGCTTGATGCGGACGATGTCCTCACGCACGGGCAGTGCGTCGGGCACAGCCTTCCAGCGCTGCACGTACTCGCCCGTCCCGTCCTCGGCCAGCTTCTTCTCGTCCACCACGGTGATGGCGTAGTCGCGGTCATCCACGACGGGCAGCTTCAGCCGGGCGTAGGCCACGCGCGAGCCATCCGGCTGGGTGGACACCACGCGGGACTCCTTCACGTACGGCATCCACAGCCGGAACGAGCCCGAGTCCATCAGCGCGTTCTGGACGTCCCGGGCGTCGGCCTCGACTTCCTTCTCGGCCCACACTTCCTTGCCGTTGCCGTCCGGGCGGGGGCGCACCTTGATGACGGCCTTCTTGCTCTCCACCGTCTCCCACTCCTCGGCGGCCTGCGCCACGCCCGCGACCAGCACCAGCGCC
This sequence comes from Hyalangium gracile, assembly GCF_020103725.1. NCBI lineage: Bacteria > Pseudomonadati > Myxococcota > Myxococcia > Myxococcales > Archangiaceae > Hyalangium > Hyalangium gracile. The sequence goes on from NZ_JAHXBG010000010.1 coordinate 339,541, forward strand.
AGCGCTCCGCCCCACCACTGCCTCTTCCGCTCGTACATGCTCGTCTCCTTCCGAAAATGGGCACGCCACCCTCCCCTCCCCGGCCTGTCGGAGTGTGCGCACGCCAACGGAGCTTAACCCCAAGCCCGGACACGGCGGCAGGACGATGCCCGGGGAGTGATGGCCCGTGGAGGATTGCCAGGCGGAACACCGTCTCGTCGCTCGACATTTGAGCAGGGGCAGGGCAGGAAGCGCTCCATATGAGTGGCTACCTCGCTGCCCCCCCGCCCGAGCGCGGCATCTTCTGCAACCGCACCCTCAACATGCGGGCCATCAAGGCCATCGGCTACGACATGGACTACACCCTGGTCCACTACCAGGTGGAGGCCTGGGAGCGCCGCGCCTACGAGCACATCCGGGATCGGCTCGTGGCCCTGGGCTGGCCGGTGGAGCAGCTCACCTTCGATCCGATGCTGGCCATCCGCGGCCTCATCATCGACACCGAGAAGGGCAACCTGCTCAAGGCCAACCGCTTCGGCTTCGTGAAGAAGGCGCTGCACGGCACGCGCCCCATGGACTTCGACTCGCAGCGCACCGAGTACACGCGCACCATCATCGACCTGGCCGAGAAGCGGTGGATGTTCCTCAACACGCTCTTCTCGCTCTCGGAGGCGTGCATCTACGCGCAGCTGGTGGACCTGCTGGACGCCGGCCGGCTGCCGGGCCCCATGGGCTACGCGGACCTGTACGCCGTGGTGCGCAGCACGCTGGATGCCGCGCACATGGCGGGCAAGCTCAAGGCGGAGATCATCGCCGCCCCCGAGCGCTACCTGCAGCCGGACCCCGAGACGGCCCTGGCGCTGCTGGATCAGCGCAGCGCCGGCAAGAAGCTGCTGCTCATCACCAACAGCGAGTGGGCCTACACCCTGCCGATGATGCACGCGGCGTTCGATCCATACCTGCCCAAGGGCATGACGTGGCGCGAGCTGTTCGACGTGGTCATCGTCAGCGCGCGCAAGCCCGAGTTCTTCACCACGCGCTCGCCCCTGTTCGAGGTGGTGGAGAGCCAGAGCGAGGCGCTGCTGCGGCCGCACTCGGGGCCGCTCAAGGCGGGCACGCCGTACTTCGGCGGCAGCGCGCTGGAGCTGGAGCGCCACCTGGGCATGAGCGGGGACGAGATTCTCTACGTGGGCGACCACATGTTCGGCGACGTGCACGTGACGAAGAACGTGCTGCGCTGGCGCACCGCGCTCATCCTCCGCGAGCTGGAGGAGGAGGTGCGCGCCATCGCCGCCTTCCGCGCCACCGAGGCCCGGCTGGCCGAGCGGATGGTGGTGAAGGAGCGCCTGGAGGCCGAGTCCTGCCAGGTGCGCCTGGAGCTGCAGCGGCGCCGGCTCCAGTACGGCCCGCGCTCGGAGGTGCCGGAGGAGCAGCTGCTGGCACGCGGCGCCGCGCTGCGCCTGGAGCTGGAGGCCCTGGACGCGGAGCTGGGGCCCATGGCGCGCTCGGCCGGCGAGCTGTCCAACCCGCACTGGGGCCTGTTGACCCGCGCGGGCAACGACAAGAGCCACCTGGCGCGACAGGTGGAGCGCTACGCCGACATCTACACGTCGCGCGTCTCCAACTTCCTGTTCGCCACGCCCTTCGTCTACCTGCGCAGCCCGCGCGGCAGCCTGCCGCATGATCCGAACGTGCCCGGCGGCGCCCCGGTGTTCCAGGCCACGGACGCCGCCAGCGGCCCCAACCCGTGAGGCCTGTGGCGGCTGTCCCCGCCCGCTAGTGCTCCGGTCTCCAGAGCGCCCGGAGGTCCGGCGGGAGATTGCTCGCCACGTCCTCGGCCTCGCCCTCGCTGATGAGCTCGCGGAACGCCTGGAACACCGCGCGCACCAGGGGCTCCACCTCCTCCACCGGCTTGCGCAGGTCCTCGGCCACCGTCCGCAGGAACTCCTCGCGACCGAAGCGGTGCGGGCGGGCGGGCCGCTGCTCCGGCGGCGGCAGGAACTCCACCAGCAGGCGCGGCAGCTGCGCCTCCAGGTCCCTCGCCTCCCTGGGAAGGATGCGCCGCTCCAGGGCGCTCAGCACCGAGACCGCCGCGCACTCGGCCGTCTCCGCGTCCATCGGCCCCAGCTCACCCAGCTGCCGGATGAACGCGGCATAGGTCGCGTGGACGTGGGACTCGTGCCGCTGCATGCGGCGCTGCGTCAGCTCCTGCTCGTTCGTGGGACGTGTCATGGGGGCCTCCTCTTCTCCCCTCAACCTGCGCATGGTCTCCCGCGCTCCCCGGCCGCCCGCCCCCTCCCTCTCCAGTCGTGCGTTCATGGGCTGGCGCACATCCACACACCCAAATAAGTAGATGAAATCCTTGGGTTATTGGCTGAACGGCCGCTGGGAGCGGGCGGCCGGCCCAGGGCTGATCCCAGCGCCTGATCCAAGCGATGTCAGACGTCCCCAGTATGAATTGTCCCCGTGAGCCACTCGACCACTGAGAGCGCGACGCAGGTCCTCGAGCAGGGCAACCTTCTGGGCGGAACCGATCTGGTCCCCGTCGTCGGAGGCAAGAAGGGCAAGCGCGCCCGCAAGTTCCACGTCGCCTCGGACCGGCCGCTGGGCTTCGCCAAGGCGCTGGCGCTCGTGGTGGAGCATGGACGCCAGAAGGCCAGGGAGCACGGCGTCACCTCGCTGAGCCGCTGCCCGCGCTGCGACCACGTGGGCCCCACCTCGAAGGATTTCGGCTACCGCGTCATCCGCGGCGAGCGCCGCCCCCAGTCCTGGTGCCGTGGCTGCCGGGCGCTGAACCTGCCGCCCTCCAACCCCTCGGCGCCCCTCAAGTGGTCCACCGGCGCAGCCCCCGAGCCCGCCGCCTCGCGTGACTTGGACGAGTCGGCCGACGGCTGGCTCTTCCCGCCGGAGACGCTGCGCGCCCGCCCCGGCAACAAGGGCGGCAAGGGCCAGCGCTGAGCCGCCTCCCCGGCTGCCCACCACAGGCACGTACCGGGGCCCTCGTCCCGTTCCCCGCAGGGGGTTGGAAAAGCCGTGGCGTCGTCCCTACCTCTATCGAAGGAGGGCACCATGGCTGTGCGGACGAAACTGGCAGGAATCAAGAACAGACGACCTGTGGATGCGCGCTCGGCTCAGCCCAGCCAGCAGGCCAGCAAGGGACGCAAGACGCTGCCTCGTGACGAGGCCGCCGCGCTCCGCAGGCAGAAGGCGCTCGAGCGTGTGACGCTGGGGCCCGCCGCGGAGACTCACGAGCCCAAGAGCCACCGTCGCAAGACGTCGCTCAACGGCCGCAAGAAGGCGCCCAGCCAGATGCGCGTGAAGCGCGCGGGCGGGCCCGCCAAGCGGCTCCCGCTCCACGGAGGCTGAGTTCGCTGTCCCCCAGCGCTGAGGCCGGTGTGCCATGTGTCCGCGAAGAAGCGCGCGGCGCATGGTGCCCCGGCCTCAGGCCTGTGCATCCTCCGAGCGGCGCCAGCGGCGCAGGTGCTCGAAGGCGTAGTACGAGAGCAGCACCAGCACCGTGAAGAGCGCGGTGATGCCCAGCAGCTCCGGGTGCTCCGCCGGCTCACGCAGGTGCTCGAGGATGGCCGAGAAGAAGGGCCGAGGCTCCGTCAGCACGTCCCAGCTGTTCCAGCGCTCCACCCGGCCCAGGTAGATGCCGTAGCCGCAGAGCACGGACACGAGCGCCACGCCCGCCCAGGCGCCCGCGCGGCCCACGCGCTCCTCCAGCAGCCGCTTCCACACGTCCAGGGACAACAGCCCCAGCATCCAGCCGGTGGCGGCGAACACGCCCAGCAGCGCCACGTCGAACCACAGCGGAATCCCCTGCCGGGGCCGCAGGTGGATGAAGTCCGTGAGCAGGTAGGGCGCGTTGGGGAAGACGAGCAGCCAGGCCACGCCCAACGGCGCCAGCATCCACCACCGCGCGCCTCGCGAGTGGAGCAGGCTCGTCACCAGCGCCAGGCCGTAGGGCACCCACGCCAGGAAGAGGTTCCAGAGCAGCCAGAGGTAGACGGTGTGCCGGGCCCAGTCGACCCGGGCCTTGATCATGACCACGCACACGGCGGTGCTCAGCAGCGCGGGCAGCAGTCCGTGGCGGTGCAGGAAGCGGAAGGGGAGGTGGCGCATGGTGGACGCGTGGCTGGAGGCCCGCGCGCCGTGGCCAGCCGGCCACACCGCTCGGGCCCTGGGTTGAAAGGTATCCACGGCGCTCCAGGCCTCGGAGCCCGTGCCCTTCACGAGGAGCAAGTCCGGGGCCAGCCCCGCCGATTGCCCCGGAGCGGCTCGGGGCCTCTCATCGAGATGCTGCTCGAGGCGAGCGCTGGCATATGGTGCGCGCCGAGCATGCCTCGCTCCACGTTGCCTCCCGCACAGACACTGAACGCCGATGAGGCGCGAAGCTGGCTCGTCAGCCACCTGGGCCTGGCCTCGAACCGCCTGCCTCCGGGCGCCGAGGGCACCCGCGCGCTGCTGAAGGCGCTGCGCTGCATCCAGCTGGACCCGCTGGACGTCATCGGCACCAACGCGGACCTCGTGGCCCTGGCGCGGGTGGACGGGCTGGTGCGCGGAGACGTGTACCGGCACCTGATGCCCGGCCACGCCTTCGAGCACTGGGCCAAGGAGCGCTGCATCCTCCCCGCGTACGCCTTTCCGTACTACCGCGAGCACACCCGCGAGGCTCCCTGGTGGAACCTGGCCACGCGCCTGGAGCGGCTGCCCCCACGCGTGGTGGACGCCGTGCTGGAGGAGGTGGTCACGAGAGGCCCCATCTCCGCCGCCGAGCTGACCGACCATGGCGCGGTGAAGCCCCTGGACTGGAGCGGCTGGAAGGGCACCGGCAAGGCGACGTCCATGGCGCTGGAGGTGCTGTGGACCCGCTGCCAGGTGGTCATCTGCGGCCGGGGCCCGGGAGGCAAGCGCTACGACATTCCCGAGCGAGCGCTGCCGGAGGTGGCCGGAAAGCCGCGCGCCAGCGGACCGGAGGTATTTGATAGGTGGGCCGTGCTCGAGCGCGTGGAGGCCGCGGGGATGCTCTCGCGCGCGGCCGGCGCTCACTGGTCCATCCTCTCCAAGGTCCGCACCACGGCGCTGCCGGACACGCTGGTGCGCGAGGGGCTGCTGGAGGAGGTGGGGCTGCCCGGTTCGCCCCGGCGCTACCTGGCCCCCGCGGGCTTCCGAAAGCGGCCCATCACCTCGCCTGACGCGCGCATGCGCATCCTCGGTCCGTTGGATCCGCTGCTGTGGGACCGGGGGCTGGTGAAGCTGGCCTTCGGCTTCGAGTACATGTGGGAGGTCTACAAGCCCGCCGACCAGCGCCGGTGGGGTTGGTACGTGTGTCCACTGCTGCACCGGGGCCAGTTGGTGGGCCGGCTGGAGGCGCGCGTGGTGGAGGGCGTGCTGCGCGTGGACAACGTGTGGCGCGAGAAGGGCGTGAAGCTGGACGATGCGGCGCTGGATGAGGCGCTCGCCCGCCACGCGAAGGCCTGTGGCGCCACGGGGGTCCGCCGGCCTCGGGCCCGCGTGGGCTGAGGGCCCGGGGACGGATTCCCAGCAGACACCAGACATGGACTCCGGGGCATGCTCGGTCCTCTGCCCTCTGGCACCTCCGCCGAGCCATCCCTAACTGAGTTCCTGGGAGGCTCCATGCCAGAGAAATCACATGCGGTTCGCGCCAAGAGCGCGAAGAAGAAGGGCACCACGCTGGCGCTCAAGGCTTCGGATGTCGAGGCGGGTGAAGGCCTGAGCACGCACCGCGCCAAGAAGATCGGCGGGCCTCGTGAGATTGGCGAGGTGGGGTTCACGGATCGCAGCGTCAGCCCGCGCAAGCCGCCCGGGCGCGGCCTGACGACGAGGAGCCGGAAGCTGCCTCTGCCGGAGACGGGCAGCAGCACCTCGCGCCGCAAGACGCTCCCGGCCGAGGCTGCGGCGGGCTACCGCAAGGAGGGGACTCGGAAGCGGACCACGGGTCGGGGAGACACGTCGCCGCTCAAGGCCGCCAAGGTCCTCACGAGGCAGAAGCGGAAGAATCCGCGGTAGTTCGCACGCGACGGCGGTTGCGCGTCATCGGGAGCACCCACGCGAGCAGCCCGAGCAGGGCCGCTCCCGGTGCGCTCGCGCAGCCTCCCGACTCGGAGCGAGGCACCTCGTCACAGGGCGTGAAGCAGCGGCATGCTTCATCGCCTTCGGGCTCCAGCCGCGCGCACAGTCCCGCGGCTCCACACGCGGCGTCCTCCGTGCAGGGCGCGCCGTAGTCTCCCTGCTGCAGCGCGGGCAGGAGGCACCGGCGTGGGGCGCCGTCCACGGCGTCGCAGATGAGGCCCGAGGGGCAGTCCGCGTCCCGCTCGCAGGCGGCCCGACAGAGGTTCTCGGGCTCCAGCGTGGGCACGGCGGGCTGGGGGAGCGTGGAGAGGAACGGCTGGAGGAAGGTGTCTCGCAGCACGTCCACTCGCACGTTGACGGCCTCCGTGCGGCAGGCCACGTCTCCGCTGACGGTGATGCCGACGAGAACCTCTCGAGTGCCGTCACTCACCAGCACCGGGCCTCCGCTGTCTCCCACGCAGCTCATCCCGGGTGCCGGGCCCGCGCTGAAGGCGCTCGCGGACACCTCCCTCACGGCGAGCATCCCCTGGCGGCGACGACCCGCGGGTGCGCTGGCGTCCTTCGTGTCTCCATAGCCGAGGACACGCGCAGGGGTTCCGGGTGACAGGGAGAGGCGCGCGGGCTCGGGCAGCGGGAGGGGTGAGATGTCCACGGGGGTCGCGAGCCGCAGCAGCGCCACGTCGAAGGCATGGGTCTCGGGCACGTAGTCCGGATGGCGCAGGGCGCGGGAGACCCGGACGAACCGCCCCTGAGGCGCTGGCAGGAGGACCGAGCCGAGGAAGATTTCGTACGGCCCCTCTGGACCGAAGATGTTCAGACAGTGCGCCGCGGTGAGCACCACATCCGGCGCGATGAGCGCCCCGGAGCACAGCAGCGTCAGCGGCTCTCCCGAGCAGCGCGTCCGCCTCGCCACGAGCGCCACCACCGCCCCATCGTCCGGCGCGTCCGTGCCGTTCACCACGCGCTGTGACATCCGCGTGAGGGCGGGCGGATCCTCGGTGGACGTGCAGCCCGTGGCTCCCAGCGCCAGCAGGAGCCAGCCGATCCGGAAGACACCACCGTGAGGAGCGAGCGGGAACAGACGCCGCCTCATGGCAGCTCGGGCGGCTCGTTCTCCGCCTCGCGCGCGAGCTGCTGGAGCTCCTCTCGCAGCTTCTTCAGCCGAGCCTGGTGACGCTGGATCAGCGTATCCAGGCGCTGGCGCTCGGCCGCGTCTCCACGCGCCCCCGCCGCATCCCGGTCTCGCTCCAGCCGCTCCACGTCCCGAGCCAGCAGCGAGGTGATGCGCTCCGTCTTCCCGAGCCGCCACCGCGCCGTCTGGGGCTTCTCCGGCAGGATCGGATCATTCACCTGCGGCAGCGGGTTGGGCGACTCGGGCAGGGGCACGTCGTCCCCGGGACCGATCGGCACAACCGTGGCCCGCCCGGATGCTTCGGGCGCGGGCTTGGACGCGGACGCCACCGGCTCAGTGGCGCGCGGCGCGGGCGGACGCGATGGAGCCGCGGGCGCTCGTAGCTCAGGCGTCACTGTAGCTACGGAGGCCGAAGGAGGCGGAGGTACCTCCGGTGACGGCGGAGCGGGCGGCGTGGGCCAGAGCACCACGGCGAGCACCGCCACGGCGAGCACCGCGGCACCCGCGAGCGGTAGGACGAGACGGGCGGAGACTTTCATGGAGGGAGCGCTCGGGAGCGTACTTCAAGACTCACAGCCTTAGCTTCCACCCGCCGCCCTGCTGCTCGACGCGCAGGATGAACGGCTCCTCGCGGACGGCGCCATCGCGGGCCACCCTGGCCTGGACGAGCACCGCGTCGGGGGTGCGCCCGTCCACCTGCGCGCTCACGATGTCCACGAGCTCGATGCGATGCTCGAGCAGCTCGCGCACCGTGTCCTCGCAGGGCTTCGCGCTCCCACCGGTGGCCAGCATGGGCCCGAGCGTCCCACAGTCCGCGGACGGCAGCGCGGAGAAGAAGGCGCGCACGGTGCTCCGTGCGGCCTCCGTCTTCCGCGTCTCCGACGAGGAGCAGGCGAGCGTGGCGAGCGCCAGCCCGAGTCCCCAGGCCCTCGCCGACCTCACAGCGCCCCGGTTCAAGGGGGAACGGACCATCGCGCTCAGTAGCAGTTGGGAGCGAACAGCTCGTCGTCGCTGGCGGACGCGAACTGGTCGTCGCAGTAGCCGCTGGCCAGCATGTGGCCGTTGCGCACGCAGCCGTCGTGGTTGGTGGCGTCCAGCGTGTACTGGTTGTCACCGCCGCAGCCGCCGCCGCAGCGACCGAAGCAGTTGCCGATCACCTTCGGACGGCTCCAGTGGTCCGGCTCGCCGCACACCCACGAGCCGTTGCTCATGTAGAACTCATCCCCGCTGCACGTGCTGTGGTTGCCGAGCTGGGCGATCTGCTGGTTCACCGCGAGATCGAAGCCGCCCTTGTTGCAGTCGTGCTTGGCGTACGAGTACCAGTTGTAGGAGCTGCCGCAGCTGCCGGTCCAGCTGCCGTTGCACTTCGCATAGCTGCACAGCATGGTGTAGCCGCGGCCCTGCTCGCCCATCACCGTGCGCTGCATCTTCACGGTGCTCGGGTGCTCGGCCCACAGGCCCACCGCGCGCCGCAGGTACTTCGTCTCCGGCGTGGCCGCGTCACTGGAGGGCAGCTGCTCGTTGAGCGCGCCGTAGAAGGCCGTGGCCACGTCGCGGTCCGCGTCCGTCATCTGCGTGTCCTGGCCGTTGGCCTCGGCGAAGCCGTCCAGCGTGGACACTCCGTTCTCCGCGTCCACCAGGCCGGTGAGCGTCATCCCGCTGTAGCGCACCTCGATGCGGTACACGCCCGGCTCCACCTCGCGCGAGGAGAACGTCACCTCGGCGCCGCCCTGGCTGTTCCCGGCGATGAAGGTGCCGTGCGTGGCGCCCTGCTCCACGGTGACCGACAGGCCCTCCGCGGGCTGATCAACTCCCGGCTCCGTGGGGGCACCGCTGGGGTTCCCACAGGCACACAGCACCACTGCCACCACTGCTCCCAGAATCTTCCGCATACGACGAGACCCTCCCGGCCCAGGCTCCCTCTCGGATTCCGAGAAAGTGCGGGGATGTCGCGTGTACCGGAGTCGTTGCGACTCGTTCAAGACGGGGCGCGTCAATCCGCTGGGGTCAATTCCGACGCGCGGCGACGCCATGCCGCGCGCTGGGTAACGGCGGACCTCAGCCGCGCATCAACGTGAGGTTTTCCGGAAGGTGGGCGCCACAAGGCGAGGCCCTGTTGCCTTCTTCGGGGGGTACCATGAGCCAACCTGGACAATGAAGGCTCGTGGAGACCCATCACATGAGAGCAGCCTCGGTGCGACTGCGGGCGATGGCGGTGGGCCTTGCGCTCATGCTCGTTTCCTGTAGTGCGACTCGCTCCTCGGCTGTCGGACCTTCGGGACCCCAGGACCTGGCGAGGTACGCCATTGTCTTCGAGCAACAAGCGGATGGGCAGCTCGCACACGCCTGGGTCCCACTGACGGAGTTCGACCTGACGAGATTCCAGCACACCTTGAGCACGGTCAACATCCGCCGAGATATCGTGCGTGTCTCCTCCTCGGGTCTGAATGCTTATTGCGACGGTCGACATGACCAATGCGTGAATGACTGCCTCAAGAGCAGCAGGCCATTCGTGGTTGGTGGCCGCACTGTCGTGGTCATTGCCGGTGTGGCTTTCGCGGTCGTGGTCGCCGGCTCAGGCGGAGCGGCCCTCGCGCTGGCTCCACTCCTGGTCGTGGCTGAAGCCTCGCCAGCGTTCTCACCCGGAGTCCAACTGGCGGAGGCATGCAGGTGAATACGCTCGAAGCTCTTGCAGATGCCGCCGTCTTCATCGCGTCCAGGCGGCAGGCCGCGCACCTGGATGGCAACGAGGAGGAGGAGAGAATCTGGCTCTATTTGCGCGCACTCACCCACTTCGTCCGCGCCACTGGCCAAGTCTACCGGTTCGAGGATTCTCTCGAGATGGCTACTCCAGCTGGCGCACACAGAGGCGGGTTCGCGCGGCTGGCCGGAGAGTTGCTGCTCAAGGTCCTAGACGAGACAGCGGAGCCCCAACAGAAACAGCAAGTGCTCCTGCCCACTGCCCTCATCCATTTCATTGTCGATACCGGGCAGTCCGACGCCGCCGAGGACTTCTTCGTCCATCAACTGGAGTACGCCCCAGTGGCCATCGCGCACTTCGCAAGCATCGAGGAGGCAGACGCATGGCTGAGGAGTGTCGCGGAGCCTCCAAGCCCGGCCTACATCCTCATCGGCGATGAATATCATCAATTCTGGTACAGGCGTGAGGACAGCACGCGCGGCATGTATCGCGACTATCCCATCGAGACGGAGATGGAGGCGCTGACTGCCAGAGGAATCCCTCCACGGCCTCCCTCATTTGCCACACGAGCAGAGGCAGAGGCATGGCTGACGGACCACCCTGCCAATCCCTATACTTTTGTGCGGATCGCTGGGGAAGACTACTTCGCGGTCAACCACCGGAGGCTGAAACGCCATTCTCTCCACCACGTGGCGTCAGCCCTGAAAGCCTGGGAGGAGCGCAAGAGGGCTGTCGCGCAAGAGGACTCCCTGGAGGCGGCCCAGTCTGGCAAAGCCCGTGTGTAGCATCGAAACATTGCAGCCAAAGGCCCTGCAGATTCCTCCCCCATCCCTTCCGTACATCAGCTCAGTCAATTCACAGCTCGCCGAGAATCCGGCCACGTCTGTCGATCGCATATGTGGCCCCCGCATCCATGATGGGAGTCTCAAGCTCGATGCCACACCTGGAAAACCTGGGAAGGAAGCTGACAAAATAGAGATCATCGTTGGCCTTCAACACCGTGACGTCATACGTGTCCCGGCTTGCAAGGCAGCGCGCGAGTTTCTCATCACGAGCCGTCGACGTTACGCCCGGTGGCATGAACTCATTCCTGGCCACCTCGAGCACCGCCATCGTGGGACCATCCAGGTGGATGCCACCCTCATATGAATTCGGGAAGACGACCTTCTCGGCCTCCGCCAGCGGCGCTCGCTCCGCCTTGTCGATCTTGTAATATCCAAAACGCGCGCAACCGCTCACCAAAGCAACACAGGCGATGCTCGCCATGAAGAGGGAGGTCCTCATGTCAAGGCAACCAATCCTTTCCCTCGAACATCTGGATGTTGCCAGATTCATCATAGACTCGACCAATCTGAACCCACTGGCGCTCACGAAGCGCCGAAACGATGCGCGTCACATAGTTATAACCAAAAGCCCTGCATACCCCTCCCCCATCTAGATACAATAAATACAACTCGCGATGAAACACCCGCCCGGTCTTCTTGTCCACGACACGGGAAGGGCGCCAGGTGCCGCTCAAGTCCCCAGGTGAAAACCGTATGTTGTGCGGGTGAGTGTGGTCACCTCCGATGATGATGGCATCCGAATGACTTGGGTCATTGAGCGCTTGCGGCATCGAACAAGTCTTCGAACCCTTCGTATCGAGCTTCTCTCTGACATCGGAAAGATAGCTGAGATAAAAGGCATCCTCGCCCGGTGCGTAATAGCTTAGCGCGCAGTATTCACTTCCATGCACGCCACCGGTTGCCCCACCCTGGCTCGTCATGATCTTGCACGCATTCGCGGCCAACTCTTCCGTATTCCTGAAGGGGCCCGCCAGGGGCCCGGCGACCTCAAGGAGTCCATCGGGGCGACGGTACACTCGGACATTTGGGTTGGTCCCACACCCCATGGTGATTCCCAGCACTACAAGCGCGGCGACCCGCAGCAACCTTATAGGACGGTCGTGCGCCATGCAGGCTTCCTCATTCCTGGGCTCCCCTCAGCATCTCTGCCCGCAATGCTCTCACGAACATCCAAGATAGATGACACCAAACGGTGGGGGAAGAGCTGGGAGAACCAACCCACCACGCAACCTCACGGGTCGCGAGTTCCCGGAACAGATGCCACGGCAGGAGTACGTCAGCGTGAGGGCTTGCGGAAGATAGGCGCTGCTCCAGCGGCCCGCTCGAGCCCGAACGCGCCTTCGGGAAGCGACTCGTGCCCGCCGATGACGAGCAGCCCTCCGGGAACGAGCCGCTCCACCAGTCGCTCGAGCACCTCTCGCTGGAGCGGCGGGGCGAAGTACGTGAAGGCCACGTTGCGGCAGAGCACGAGGTGGAATGGCCCCGCCGGCAGCTCCGCGCGCAAGTCCTGACAACGGAAGGTGAGGTCCTCGCGGAACTCCGCGGCCAGGCACTGCTCTCCCTCCTCCGTGAGCGTGAAGGCCCGAGCAGCCCACTCGGCTGGCAGCTCGCGCAGAGTGCCCGGCGGATAGCAGCCTCGACGCGCCCTTCCGAGCAGGGCCTCATCCGCGTCGGTAGCCAGCAGCTCCAGCCTCAGCTCCGTGAAGGCTGGCGCGAGCCCCAGCCGGAAGAGGACGGCCACGGTGTAGGGCTCCTCGCCCGAGGCACACCCCGCGCTCCACACGTGGAACACGCTCTCACCTCGAGCCCGCGCCTCGCGCAGGAGCACGGGCAGCAGCTCCTCGCGCAGCACATCGAACACGTGCCGGTCCCGGTAGAAGCGGGAGATGGTGACACGGCAGAGCGCGTCGAGCACCGCCCACTCGGCCTCATCCGTCTCCAGGCGCTCACGGTAGGCGGCGGCCCCCTCCAGCCCGAGCCCCTTCATCCGCCGGCCGATGCGCTTGCACACCTGCCCTCGCACCCGACGAAACCCCTCCCAGCGCAGGCGCAGGCGCGGCGCGGCCCACCGCAGCAGCTCCACGCACTCGCGGTCCGTCATGGCCTCCGCCTCGGGCTCACTCCGGGAGCGCCGTCACTGCTGGATCTGCTCCCACAAGTCCGGCCCGCCATGCCCCTCCGGCGGAAAGCGCCGCGTGAAGCGGGACCGGAACCACTGCTTGCTCTCCTCGGTGAGCTGCCAGTCTCCACGCCACCCCAGCACCACGAAGCGACTGCGCTCCAGCAGCTCGCGGATCGCCTGCTGCGAGGCCGGCGTCCGGAAGGCCTCCGCCGTCTGCGTGAACTCCCGGCCCGTGGACATGGCTCCCCGAAGCATCAACGCATAGGAGTCCACCACCAGCGGCGCATCCGGGATGCTCGGTGGCAACAGGCCTCCCGCAAGCCCCCAGGCCGGCTCGAACGCGAAGAGCGATGCGCCTCGCGGCACCGACTGGCGGATGTACTTGCCGAGCAGCACCGTCTCGCGCTCCTTCATGCGCAGCCCCCCGCGCAGGAACGACACGGTGGGCGTCACCACCGCCACACACAGCACCAGCCACACGGACAGGGCCCAGTGCGGACGCCACGTCGTGAGCCACTGATAGACGGCCGCGGCCCCCATCCCCGCCAGGATCGCCTCCGAGGCGGCCAGGTAGGTGTTGTACTGGTTCCAGTAGCTGGGGGACGTCAGGAACGCGGTGATGGTCAGGATGTATGCCACCGCGCCGAGCCGCTCCGCCGGCCGCGTCGGCTCCGCCGTCCGGAACGCTCGCACCGCCACCAGGATGAGCCCCAGCAACGCCAGCGCCATGCCCACCAGGCGACGCTCATGGAAGAGCTCGTGCATGCGGCCGAGCTGGCTCAGCTCGCCATCCGCGGGGCGCATCGCGTGGAACATGAACACCTGGGAGAAGAACTCCGTGGGCGCCTTCCACACGAAGGGCCCCACCAGCAGCGCCACCGTCCCCCCCGCCGCGAGCACCAGTCCCAGGTGGGCTCGCCAGTTCGGCCACGGCGGACGCGAGATCAACGCGGCGAAGAGCCAGATGCCGCCCAGCACCTTCACCGAGATGGCCAGCCCGAAGAACACGCCCGCCAGCAGCCACCGCGGCTCCTCGCGCCCCGAGCGCGGCTCCGCCAGCCACGCATTCGCCCCCGACAGGCATGCGAGGTTCAGCAGCGGCTCCAGGAAGGGGCCTCGCTCGACGAGCACCGCCTCGGGATAGGTGGCGTAGGCCAGCGCCGCCACCACGCCCGCCACCGGCCCCCACACGCGCATCGCGAGCCGGCCCACCAGCAGCACGCTGAGCGCCCCGCTCACCGCGGCCATCCACCGGGCCAGCGCGAAGCCGCCATCCATGCCCACCTGCGAGCCGGCCAGGGCCGCCGGCCCCCAGAGCCACACCGAGCCCGGAGGGTGCACGAAGATGAAGTCCCGGTACGGCCAGTGCCCCTGGAAGAAGAGCGCCGAGGCCGAGAAGTAGACGCCCTCGTCATAGTCGATGGGGTAGCCGAAGGCGCCCCCAGACCGGAGCAACGGGATGAGTCGCAGCACGCCGGCGGCTACCGCCACGAGCGCCAGCGCCCATACCCCTCGTCGTTCCCAGCCACGCTCCATGGACCCTGGACGGTACCCATGGACGCGGGAAAGTAAAAGGACGCTTCCCATTCGTGACAACGCGCGGAAGGCTGGAAATCGCGGACTCGCGACGAACGCCCTTGACGCCGGACGACGAACGGTCTGCTCAGGCGCTACCCTCGGCCTCGCTCTCGTGGAGCGCGGCCTCCACCTCGGCGCCCAGCGGATAGATGGTGAGGTGGCGCACCGGCTCACTGCCCTGGCTCACCGTCTCCAGGTGGTATCGGCTCACGAGCCGGTGCTGCAGCTTGCGCAGCCGGGGCGGACGCGGCGCCAGCGGCACGGCCACGCCCTCGCTCAGCACGCGCTGGATGGCGTGCTCGGCCTCCGCCACGGCCTCGCGCACCAGGTCCTCGTCCACGCCCTCCACCATCAGGAAGGCCCCGCGCAGCGCCCGCCGCAGCTCCGCCCCGCTGTTGCGCTTGAGCACCTCCACGCGCGCGCCCGTCCGCTCCACCGTGCGCCGCATCTTCGGATCGTTCGCCCGTGAGCGCAGCGTGAGGATGAGGTCCGCCGACTCCAGCCGCCCCACCACCCGCGCTTCCACCTTCAGCTCGCGCAGCACGCGGTCCAGCAAGTCCCGGCTCACCGCGTGCGCGTAGACACGCGTAGGCCCGCTGTACGGCGCGGGTGCCGCCGGGGCCGCCTTGCTCCGAGGCGCCGGCAGCGGCGCCACCGACTGCGGCACCGCCTCCACCTTCAGCTCTCCCCCGTCCAGCCGCCGCCGCTCGCCGCCCACCTCCTGGCCCGCCAGCAGCCGGTCCACCGCCTCCGCCGTGTCCAGGTGCACCAGCACCTCGTCCCGGCCCACCATCTCCACCACCATGTCGAAGGTGGGCGGTGCCTTGCGCTCGCTCACCGTCTTCTGCGTGTTGCGCCGGCGGGCCTCCTCGTCACTCAGCGTCACCGTGTGCACCCCGCCCACCAGGTCCGAGAGCGTGGGGTTGAGCACCAGGTTCTCCAGCGTGTTGCCGTGCGCCGTCGCCACCAGCTGCACGCCGCGCTCGGCGATGGTGCGCGCCGCCGCCGCCTCGGCCGAGGTGCCGATCTCGTCCACGATGATGGCCTCGGGCATGTGGTTCTCCACCGCCTCGATCATCACGTCGTGCTGACGGTCCGGCCGCGACACCTGCATGCGCCGCGCGCCGCCGATGCCCGGGTGGGGGATGTCTCCGTCTCCGCCAATCTCGTTGGAGGTGTCCACCACCATCACCCGCTTGCGCAAGTCGTCCGCGAGCACGCGCGCCACCTCGCGCAGCTTCGTCGTCTTGCCCACGCCGGGCCGGCCCAGCAGCAGCAGGTTGCGCCCGGTGCCGATGAGGTCCTTCAGCATGTCGATGGTGCCGAACACCGCGCGCCCCACGCGCAGCGTGAGCCCCACCACGCGGCCCTTGCGGTTGCGGATGGCGGAGACGCGGTGGAGCGTGCGCTCGATGCCGGCGCGGTTGTCCTCGCCCGGCGGCCCCACCTGCGCCAGCACGTGCTCCAGGTCCGCCTGCGCCACGGGCTCGTCCCGCAGCCGCTGGGAGCCCTGGGTGAGCCGGGCCTCGGGCGGACGGCCCAGGTCCATCACCACCTCCAGGACTTCGCCCGGCGTCAGCTCGCGCACCACGGCCCGCAGAGCGGGAGGGAGCACATTCACCAGGAGCAGGAAGTCGTCATCGGGCTCGAGGCGCGTCTGTTCCATAGAGTGACCTCCTGGAAGAATGGGGTCTCCCCTCCCGAACGGCACTGCACGGAGGGACACCTGCTGGCGGGCAGGCGGGCGCTCCTTCCTAGCCCCGCCCGGGCCCGGTCCGCGATACAGATCGCCTCATGCGCCTCCTGACCTCCTTGCTCTCCCTCACCCTCCTCTGTGTCACTCCCCTCGGCCTCACCGGCTGCGACTTCGGCGACGAGGACTCGCAGGAGCCCGATGGCGGCTCGCCCGATGGTGGCTCACCCGATGGCGGTTCGCCGGACGGTGGCTCGGCGGACAGCCCGTTCGCGCGGGAGATGCTCTCCGCCCACAACGCGGTCCGCATCAATCCCTTGCCCACGCCCAACCCGGCCCTGCCCGTGCTCACCTGGTCCGAGACCGCCGCGGCCAAGGCCCAGGCGTGGGCGAACCAGTGCAAGTTCGCCCACAACCCTGACCTCAAGGGCTACGGCGAGAACATCTTCGCCGCGACGCCCAACTCCGTGACCACCGCGGGCGTCGTGCAGGGCTGGGCCTCCGAGGCGAGCTTCTACGACTACGGAAGGAACACCTGCGCCGCGGGCAAGCAGTGCGGCCACTACACGCAGATCGTCTGGAGGGACACCACGCAGGTGGGCTGCGCCTTCAAGGACTGCAACCAGAACTCGCCCTTCGCTGGCTTCCCCCAGTGGCGGTTCTGGGTGTGCGACTACACGCCTCCGGGCAACTTCGTCGGCGAGCGCCCGTACTGAGGCTCAGCGCTGCACGGACAGGAGCGCCTCGCAGCGACGCGAGAGCTCCTCCGTGTCGTCTCCCCGGAAGCCGAAGCCTGACCAGCGGTAGGCGGCCATCCGCGTCCCGGATGCACTGGGGCGCGGCGCCACGAAGGAGTCCGTCCGGTGCAGCGCGCACAGCACCCCGGGCTCCTCCGGCAGGAGCCGGGCGTCGATCAGCGGCCAGGCCAGCCCGGACCCACGCCACCTCGCCACGAGCCTCCCTCCCCGGCCCTCGTACACGTAGGGCCGCAGCGCCTCTTCCCCATCCAGGGGAGAGAAGCGCCGCTCCAGCGTGAACAGCCGTGGCTCGCCCGAGGCCTCGAGCCGTCCAACTTCGAGCGCCGTGAGCGCTCCCGAGCCGACCCGCATCGTCACCTGCTCCCCCTGCACCACCTCCACCTGCGCCACGGGGAGCTCTCCCTGCACCGAGCGCGCCTGGAGCCTCAGGGCTCCCAGCTTCACCGGCTCGTGCAGCGGCACTTCGCAGCCCTTCAGCCGTGCCTCCGTCTCGGGACTCGCAGCGACCTCCGGCCAGCCCCTCCCAAAGGGGAAGGAGGTCTCCAGCCCTCCACAGCGCAGGATCCGCTCCACGATGCGGCAGTCCGCCGCGAGGCCCACTCGACCGGCCGGGTACTTGTCGCGGAAGCGGAAGTTCCCCACGGAGAAGTAGACGGGCCGTCCGTCCACGCACTCGGGCGCCTGCACCACGTGCGGGTGGTGCCCGACGATCAGATCCGCCCCCTGCCTCACGAGCCACTTCGCCGCCTGCCGCTGCGCGGGGTGCGCCCAGTCGAACAGCTCCTCTCCCCAGTGCACGTACACGACGACCAGATTCGAGAGCGCTCGCGCCAGCCGCAGCTTCCGCGCCAGCTCCACCGAGGGCAGCTCCCGCACCGGCCCCGTGCCCTTCGTGACTCGAGAGAGCGACACCACCCCCACCGTGACGTCCCCCACCCTCAGGAACGTCGGAGACGACTCGTACCGCAGCGGGAAGACTCCCGACTCGGACAGCACCCGCGCCGTCCGCTCCAGGGCCTCGGGCCCCAGGTCTCGCGAGTGGTTGTTCTCCAGCCCCAGCGCGGTGAACCCCGCCCGGGCCATCAGCGCCCCCGTCGTCTCCGGCATGGCGAAGCAGGGCGACTCCGGCGTGGGCCGGACACAGGCGGACGCCTCGCCCATCGAGCCCTCCAGGTTCCCCACCACGAGCTGGGACGCCCGCGCCTCCGTGAGCCAGGAGCTGCTGGCCGGCGGCTCGGGCGTGCCTCGCTCCGCGACGATGTCTCCCACGAAGAGCAGGCGCGGCGCCTCCGCCCTCGCCGGCCCGAAGGCCGAGAGGACCACCAGCGCCGCGAGGATGAAGGGCCGCGCGCTCAAGGCCAGGCGATGAACGGAGCAATCCAGGTCGGCCGGGGCGTCCGGGCCTCCATGGCCTGCCACTCCTCGTCCGAGATGGGCTCGTCCTGGATGACCTCGTAGTACGAGTACACCGCCCCGCGGACGATCTGCCGGCGTCCCAGGTGGGGCACGACCAGCTTCCACTCCAGCGGCTTGCCCACCGCCACGTGCAGCAGCGGCTTGGGCCCGCCATCCGCCACGTCGGCGATCTTCGAGATGGGCTTCGGCTCCGAGAGCGCCAGCTTCGGATCCCCCAGGCTCTTGAAGATCAGATAGGTGTGCTCGAAGTTCCGGCCCACGTAGAGGATCTGCTCATACTCCGTGGACGTGAGCGCCTCGCCCCGGAGCTGCTTCTCCGCCATCGCCTTGAAGGCGCGCGCGGCCTGCGCCGAGCTCGTCAGCCGCTTGAGCACTCCCTCCACCACCGCCTCGCGCTCCTCCCCGACGTCGCTGGTGAACTGGCGGTTGCCCAGCGAGGCGCTCGCGCGACGGAAGGCCTCGGCCGTGCCCTCGAAGAGCTGGGCGATGGCCTCGAACGTCTTCGGATCCGGCTCGACGAACCCGCGCGGCTGCTCCGGCCAGACCCGCTCGAACTCACCGCCCGAGCCCAGCTCGGCGGCGACGCGCTCGTTCACCAGCACCGTGGCGTGCCGCAGGGTCGCCCAGCTCCCCAGCCCCGTCTGCAGGCGCTTGGCCTTCCACAGCTTCGCGTCCACACCCTTGGGAGGCGCCACGTCCTCGGCCCACTGCAGGGCCAGGGCACGCAGCCACCTGTCATAGAGGCTCGTCGAGGCCTGGGCCGCCGTGTACTTCTTGAACCGCGCGCCCAGCTCGTCGAGCGCCCGCCCCAGCGGCGGGAACTGCTCGAGCTCCGAAGCCATCAGCTCCCGAGCCCTCTGGCTGCCCATCGCCGCCGCCACATCCAGCCCGGTGGGCAGCAGGCGAGGCACCCGCGGCTCCGGGGCCTTCTCCAAGCACCGCTCCGCCACGAAGAGGAGCTCCGGGTCCACCTTCATGCCCGGCGGAACGGGCCCCTGCATGCGCTCGGGAAGCGGCGTCTCGCAGTGGAACACATCCGTGAGCATCACCTCGTTGTCGAAGCCCCACGAGAGCGGGAACACCATGGCCGTGCTGCTCGGCGCGCGCAGGTACGGCGGCGGAGCGAACGCCTCCTTCGACCAGATCAGCGGCGCTCGGGCCGGCGCGATGTAGCCGTCGTAGGCGGCGATCCACGCCCGCGCCAGGTCCTGCGTCCTGGGAGGCAGCCTTCCCAGGAGCTTCGTATCGAGGCCTCTCGACACGTACGTCAGGTAGCGCATCGCCTGGAAGTAGCGCTTCAAGTCATCCGAGGCGGTGTAGTGGCCGCGCGGCTTCAGCTCGCCGAAGTCGAAGTTGCCGTTCAGCGCCTGGGAGCGCTCCGGGCCCTTGGCCGCGATGATGCGCTGGGCCTCGGGGTGCTTCGGCGCCGGCTCCGCGCGCAGGGACTCGAGCGCCGCGAACACCACGTCCCAGCCCTCGGCCAGCTTCTTCCCGTCCTGGTTCGCCTCGCGGACGAAGTCCCAGAAGCGCGGCATGGCCTGGTAGCGCTCGGCCAGGATGAACGAGCCCTCGTACGCCGCCGCGAACAGCTCCCAGAAGCCATCGGTGGTGACGAGGTACGGCACCGCCTCGGAGGTCTCCTCGCGGTACAGCTCCTCCTCATAGAGGTGGTAGAGCTGGGTGTACCGTCCGGGCACGAACGCCCCCGCGTGGCGCCCGAGCTTCTCCAGCTCCGCCTTCGACTTCACCGCCAGCCACCCGTTGGACACGTCCCCCAGCGGAATGGAGACGGGCTCGAAGACCACGGCGGGCCGCTCGCCGCCGACCACGCCCACCAGCCCCTTACCGTCCACCGTCAGCGCCGGAGGCGCGAGGAAGCGCTGGCCCTCCACGATGGGCCGGGGCTTCTTCTCGAGCGACAGCTGCACCCGCGCCCCGGGCTTCCCTGGCTCCCAGAGCAGCAGGCCCAGGCCATTGGGCAGGAAGGCCACGGCGGTGGCGGGCGCGGACGAGCTCTTCTCCCTCAGCTCCCAGGGCGGGGAGTAGTCCGCGATGCGTGCGCTCCCCTTCGCCTCGGTGAAGAGCAGCCGCTGCCCGTTGGGGTGCACCGCCACCGGCAGGGCGCTCGGCAGGTTGAGGGGCTCCGGCACGTCGTACTCATCCATGTCGCGCGGCTCGAGCTTCTCCGAGGCCGGGCCAATCACCAGGTACTCGCGCGTGCCCAGCTCCGTGAGCGTGCGCAGGGCGTAGCCGCCCGCGTACCGCACCCCGAAGAAGAGCCGATAGCCTCGCACCTCCTTCTTCCCGTCGGAGAACAGGAAGGGCCGCGGGCTCACCACCAGCCCCTTCAGCTCGCGGTCGCTCGAGTAGAGCTCCGAGCGCTCCAGGAGGTCGCCCTCGCCCGGCGGCGTCAGGAGGCTGATCCCCGAGCGGCTCCCCTGTCGCGTGAGGGCGAACACCTTCCCGCCACCCGGGTGCCAGGCCACTGCCTCGACCGAGACCCCCGCCGGGGCCTTCCACGCCATCGACGGCCTCGCCTTCCCCACCGTCCAGAGCGCCACCCAGGAGCCGCCGTCAGGCGCGCGCACGGCCACGGCCACGTCGGGCCCCAGCGGGGAGACCGCGGTCGCGAGGACCTGCTCCCCGGCCGCCAGCTCATACCGCGCCGGTTTCGAGGCAGAGGCGACGACTACCGGCTCGGGCGTGTCGAAAGGAGAGACAGCGGCTGCAACCCCGGTTAGTAGGCAGGCGAGTGTGGCCAGGAGACGTGTCATCGCGCGGGAGACTCCTGAGAGAGGCCGGAAGCCAAGCCCGGCCGGGCTTGTGGCTGCGCAAGCTAGCAGTGCGGATACCCCATCGCACAGGCCACCACTCCTGAACCGGGTAGGTGTCTACCCGGCGCGCTTCCTTCGGGCCGGTTGGGAGCGCGGAGGGCACCCGGTCTAGGCTCGTCTCACGCAGTCGAGGCTTCCTTCCGTCATGAAAGAGTCCGTCAACGCCGCTTCTCCCCTCTCCGAGGGGGAGGCCTCCACCCTCCACCGAGCCCCGAGCCAGAACACCCCGGCCTCGGACGAGTTCGCCACCACGCTGCACCCCAGCCAGCGGACGCCCTCCCAGGCGGGAGTGGACCCGCTCAGCTGGAACCTGCCGCTGGTGGATCGCGAGCGCTACCTGCTCGAGGGCGTCGTCGCCGAGGGCGGCCACGGCCGCATCCTCCGCGCGCAGGACCTCCACCTGGAGCGCGTGGTGGCGCTCAAGGAGCCCATCTCCACCGGCACCTCCACCCAGGGCCGCTTCCTGCGCGAGGCCCGCATCACCGCGCGCCTGCAGCACCCCTCCATCGTCCCGGTGTACGAGGCCGGCCGCTGGCCCGGGGGCGAGCCCTTCTACGCCATGAAGCTCGTCTCGGGGCGCTCCCTGGCCCGGCTCATCGAGTCGATGACCACCGTGGACGAGCGCCTGGCCGCGCTGCCCCACGTGCTCGCCGTGGCCGAGGCCATGGCGTACGCCCACTGCGAGCGCGTCATCCACCGGGACCTCAAGCCCTCCAACGTGCTGGTGGGGGAGTACGGCGAGACGGTCGTCATTGACTGGGGCCTGGCCAAGGAGCTCGACGCGCCGGAGCCGGCCATCGAGGAGGAGGCCAGCCGCGCCGGCTCGCCGGAGACCGAGCGCACCCAGCTGGGCACGGTGATGGGCACGCCGGCGTACATGCCACCCGAGCAGGCCGCGGGCCAGCCCGTGGACGAGCGCGCGGACGTCTACGCGGTGGGCGCCATCCTCTACCACCTGCTGGCGGGCCGGGCGCCCTACCTGGGCACCACCTCGCAGGAGGTGCTCCAGCACGTGCTCCACGAGGAGCCCACGCCGCTGGGCACGCTCCAGCACTGTCTGCCCCAGGAGCTGCTGGACATCGCCTCCCGGGCCATGGCGAGAGATCCGGCGCGGCGCTACCCCAGCGCTCGCGAGCTGGCCGAGGACCTGCGCCGCTTCCAGGCGGGCCAGTACGTGCGGGCCCACCAGTACACGCTCTGGGAGAAGCTGGT
The DNA here is from genome assembly GCF_020103725.1 of Hyalangium gracile. NCBI lineage: Bacteria > Pseudomonadati > Myxococcota > Myxococcia > Myxococcales > Archangiaceae > Hyalangium > Hyalangium gracile. The sequence continues at coordinate 361,907 of NZ_JAHXBG010000010.1, forward strand.
GCGCCTGGTGCGCCAGCACCGCGGGGCCTTCGCCGTGGGCGGGGTGATGCTGGTGGTGCTGCTCCTGATGGCGGCCAGCGCCCACCGCCACATCATCCACGAGCGCGACATCGCCCAGCAGGAGCGGGATCTCGCCCGGCAGCGCCAGGCGGAGCTCACCCAGCGCGCCGACGAGCTCGTGCTGCTGCAGGCCCGCCACGCGTTCGAGGAGTCCCCGGACGGCGTCCTCGTCCAGCTCGACTCGCTCTCGCCCGACTTCCAGGACTGGGGGCGGGCTCGCATCCTCTCGGGTGAGGCTCAAGCGCAGGGCCTGCCCATGCGCCTGAAGGGCCACACCCACGCCATCAACCACATCGAGCTGTCTCCGGATGGCCGCGAGCTGGTCACCGCCAGCGACGACAAGACGATCCGGCTGTGGGACGCGCGCTCGGGGCAGGACCGCGTCGTGATGACCTTCGACGACGAGGTGTGGAGGAGCTCCTTCTCCCATGACGGGCGCTACGTGGCCGCCGGTGGCAAGCAGGGCCTGGTGAAGGTGTGGGAGCGCTCCACGGGCACCATCCGGGAGTTCGCGGGCCACAAGCTGCCGGTCATCTTCACCGCCTTCACTCCCGACGGGCGCTACCTCCTCTCGGCCGGCTACGACGGGAAGCTCCTCCGCTGGGACCTGGCCACGGGCACCTCCTTCCTGCTGGGCAGCCACGAGGGCGGCGTGCTGGACCTCCGGCTGATGCAGGGCGGAAGGTACCTGGTCTCCGCGGGGATGAAGGACCGGAGCGTCCGGCGCTGGGAGGTGGAGACGGGCGCGAGCGAGCTCCTCCTCGCCCACACGCGCTACCTCACCGCGCTGGCCACCTCCACGCGGGCCGAGGCCTTCGCCGTCGGCACCGACAACGGGAAGATCCTGCTGTGGGACTCGCCCACGGCGGCACCCCGGACGCTCGACAGCGGGAGCAGGTCCGTGAGCGTCGTGGCGCTCTCGCCGGACGGGCGCTACCTGGCGGCCCAGGCCTCCATGGACCCCATCCTGCTGTGGGACTTGAAGAGCGGCGGACCTCCGCGCTCGCTGCCGAGCGCCCCGAGCTGGAAGTGCACGCTCACCTTCTCCGAGGATGGCCGGTGGCTGGCGGCGGGCGGCAAGGACACCAAGGCCCGGGTGTGGGAGGTGGCCACCGGGCGGCTGCGCGTGCTGCATGGGGCACGGTCCACGGTCAGCTCGGTGGCCTTCTCGCAGGACGGCCAGTGGCTGGCGGCCGCCAGCCATGACGGGACGACGCGGCTCCACGAGCTGGCGGAGCGCTACCCGCTCACCGTGGCGAGCCACGGCGGGGCGCTCCCGGAGGAGGCCGTCTCCCTGGACTGGCGCCACGTCACCCCGTGGGAGATCCGCGAGCTCATGCGCGGCGTCGTCTCCGCCGCGGCCTTCACGCCGGATGGCCGCCACGTGCTCTCCGCCGGCAAGCGAGATGGCACGGTGCGCCTGTCCGCCCTGGACGGCACCCCGGCCCTGGTGACGAAGGCCCACGCTGGCGACATGACGGCCGCCTTCGTGCTGGAGGACGGCAGCCTGCTGGCCACGGCGGGACAGGACGGCTCGGTGGCGCTCTGGAACAGCCAGGGCCAGCGGACCCAGGAGCTGAAGGGCCCCACGGGCCGCATCGAGGCACTGACGCTCTCGGCGGACAGGGCGTGGGTGGCCGCGGGCCTCGCCGACGGCGAGCTCTGGCTGTGGAGCACGGCCACCGGCCAGGGGCGCTCCCTGGGCAGGCACGCCAAGAGCCCGCGCGCGCTGGCCTTCTCACCGGACCACCGCTCGCTGGCCTCGGGGAGCACGGATGGAGAGGTGCGCCTCTGGGAGCTGGCGAGCGGTGAAGGCCGCCACGTCTACAGCCACCAGCTGGAGGTGGTGGACGTGGAGTTCTCGCGGGATGGCCTGCAGCTGGCCTCCTCGAGCTCGGACCACACCGCCTGGGTGCAGCCGCTGCCCCTCGAGCTGGAGGGCAAGCCGCGCCCGGGCATCAGGAAGGACCTGAGCGGCACCGGCGTCGTCACGATGCGCTTCTCTCCGGATGGGCGTGAGCTGCTCACCAGCAGCCTGGGCGATCACCTCGTGATGCGCACCCACCTGGCGGAGGACAGGCCGACTGGACACCTGCTCGGCCACGCCGGCACCGTGCTGAGCCTGGCCTTCTCCCCGGACGGCCAGCGCATGGCCACCGCCAGCGCGGACGGCTCGGCACGGCTGTGGGACTTGCGCAGCGGCGAGAGCCGGGCCCTGCATGGACACCAGGGCCCCGTCCTCTGGGTGGCCTTCTCGCCGGATGGGCGGCAGGTGCTGTCGGCCGGCCAGGACGGCACGGCGCGCGTGTGGCCGGATGATCTGCCGCTGGAGCCCCAGGCGCTGCGCGACTGGGTGCACGCTCAGGCCACGCGCTGAGGCGAGCGGCTCAGGCCATGGCCTGGGGCTGCTCCAGCTCCAGGGGCATGGCGGGCTCGCGAGTGCCCGGCTCCTCCAGGCGCCGGACCCGGCGGATGCGCGAGACGATGCGCAGCGCCTCCAGCTCCGTCTCGGCGAACTCCACGTCCACGCGCCACGCCCCGGTGAAGTAGAGCGCGATGACGATCGCCTTGGTGATGGCGCGCTGGAGCGCGTCGGCCCCCACGTAGATGAGGCCGTGGAACCACTCCGCGCGCAGGTTCTGGGAGAGGTGCTCCCGCGCCGCCTTGTCGATGGTGGAGCCGGAGACATCCGAGATGACGAAGATGGGTCGCTCCGCGGCGGCCTCCTGGAAGATGGTCAGCACGTTGTCGACATCCTCGATCCGAGTGGGGCCGCGCCACGTCAGGCGCAGCAGGTCCGGAGCCTCCCAGCGAGCGCTGTGGGTGCCGAACGTCCACTCCTTGATCACGCTCATCGCATCCCTCCCCGTCAGTCCCAGGAATCTAGGAATGAGGCGCAAGCCTCCAAGGGGGGCCCCCGCGGGACAGTGGATCCGCCTTCTCCGGTGTGGAGTGCTGGAGGATCCAGGTGCTCAGCCCATGACAGAAGGGCTCGGGCCTTCACGAGGAGTGAGGAGGACTGCGACGCGGCGGGAGCCCGCCAGCGCCCGCATGAACGAAGCCCCCGCGCCAGACCTGGGGACAGGTCCGACCGGGGGCCTCGGGGACTCGGCGCCGGCTGACGCTCAGGGGCGGCGGCGGGCGCGGAGGGCTGCTACTTGGTGGGCGCGCCCGCGGGCTTGCCCTGGGCCGGCGGGGTGGCCGACTTGCCGGGGGGCGGGGTGCCCGGGGTGTTCATCGGCATGGGCGAGGTGGGAGGCGCCATGCCCTGGGTGACGTCCAGCAGCTCCACCTCGAAGACGAGCGTGGATCCGCCCGGGATGTTCGGCGGAGCGCCGCGGTCGCCATAGGCGAGATCCGACGGGCACACCAGGCGGGCCTTGGTGCCCACCTTCATCATCTGCACACCCTCCGTCCAGCAGCGGATGACGCCGTTGAGCGGGAAGGTGGCGGGCTCGTTGCGCTTGTAGGAGCTGTCGAACTCCGTGCCGTCGATGAGGGTGCCCCGGTAGTTCACCTTCACGATGTCCGAGGACTTGGGCTGGGCGCCGGTGCCGGCCGTCAGCTCCTTGTAGACCATGCCGGACTCGGTCTTCTTGGCGCCCTCCTCCTTGGCGGCCTGCTCCAGGAAGGCCTTGCCCTTCTCCTTCTCACCGGAGGCCTTGGCCGACTGGCGGGTGGTGTGGAGCGCGGAGATCTTCGGCCCGTACTGCTCGATCTCCACGGCGGGCTTCTCGCCCTTGACCTGGGCGGAGATGCCGGCCTTGACGTACTCGAGCTCCTCGGCGCTCAGGCCGAAGCCGGTGATGCTCCGGCCGATGGAGAGGCCCAGCGCGTACAGCGTCTTCTGGTCCTCGGTCTGCGGGTTGGCGGCCGTGCCCGAGCCACCGCTCGCGCTCGCGCTCGCGCCCGTGGTCGCACCCGCCGAGCCACCCTCGGCGCCTTTGTTCTCCGCGGGCTTGTTGCAGCCGGCCAACGCCAGCGCACCCGCCAGTATCCAGATCTTCCGCATGTCCTCGCCTTTCCTTGCTGCAGGGGCAGCGTGGGAACGCTGCCAGCAGGGGCCACTTACTACAGAACGAGGCGAGGCTCGCGCTTTCCGACCATCTTCCTGTCGGGTGTGCTGCCCTCCGGCTGGCCGGGAGCCGCCGCCCTGGCAGGCCCACCCCGGGCTCCTCGGGGCGGCTGGGGCGCTCAGCGCTTGGAGGAGAGCGCCTGGGAGATCAGCAGCAGGACGATGGCGCCGACGATGGAGCCGATCCAGCTGGAGGGGGAGGGGCTCTTCCAGTTGCCGCCCCAGATGAGGGCGGACATGACGCCGCCGACGAAGGAGCCACCGACGCCCAGCAGGGTGGTGCGGATGAAGCCCATGTTCTGCTGGCCGGGCATGACGAAGCGGGCGATCAGGCCCACGATGAAGCCGAAGACGACCCAGCTACACAACGACATCATGACGTCTCCTCCCAGGCGCGGGGACAGCCCGCACGGGTGCTTCCACCCACAGCCACCGAGTCTGCCCCACTCTCCCCCGCGGTGCGAGGGGAGAGGTCCAGCCCGGGTGGCACAGGCTGAACGAAAAGCGTGAGCCCATCGAATCAGGGCTTGCCTGCTTGCTGCCGGGCACGAAGTGCCAGCAGCTCACGTTCGACGAGGCGGTCCTTGTCTCGCCCGAGGTGATGCTTGACGGTGATGAGATCGTCCAGGCTGATGATGCGGCAGGGACGTCCATAAAGCTCCAGGGTGGTCGCTCTGGCCGCTACCTGTTCATAGGAGCCCACGGGTACGACCTCCGACAAGACGTCCAGACGGCCCAGGTCCGTCAGCAGGTACAGGTTGCGGTTCGCGGAGAGCTCCGCGGCAGTCTCCGTCACGGGGCGCTTCGGTACGGCGAGCGCATACCTTGGATGGAGCGAACCGAGTGCAGTCAGCAGTCGCGAGAGGTTCTCCTCCCGGAAGGAGGCCGTGACGTCGAAGTCCTGTGTGAAGGTCGCCGAGCCATAGGCGATGGCGGCCACGCCCCCGATGATGACGAACTCCACCTCCGCATCGAGCAGCAGGCGAAGGAGCTCAGGAGTCCGTTGCATCGTCAGGGACTCCCTTGGGGCGCAGCGCCTCGTACAGCTCCGTCATCCGCTGCAGCTGCTCGATTCGCTCGGTCGGAGTCAGGCGTAGGTTCTCCTCGAGCAGCGAGACGTCCACTCCCTCCTCGATGGCGGCGTCCCAGTCCGGCCCATAGCTTGGAAACGCTTGCCGAAGCATCTCGCGTGCATCCATCTGAAAAGTGTAAGTCGAAGTGACCGGCCTGCTCCACAGGAAGGCCTCCCTCCTCAGTAACGACGGAGGAAGGCGGTGATTGCAGGACCGTTGCGCTCCCACATGGCGGCGCACAGCTCCGCGCGCTCCAGCGCCCGGGCCAGGACCAGCGGCCCTCCATCCACGCGGCTCGCTCGCGGAGTGAAGAAGGCCCGGGCGTCCTCCACCGAGGCCTTGTCACAGAAGAAGCCCGGCGCTCCGAACAGCAGCTGCGAGGCCTCCATCGACGTGAGCTGCCCGGCCAGCGTGTCGAAGTGCTCCTTCACGAAGACGTAGGCCAGCGCTCGCGTCTCGCGCGAGGCCAGGGCGGTGAACAGCAGCCCTCGGCCATCGCGTGGCGCGAAGCTCCCATCCACCAGCAGCGTCAGCGCCTGCTTCGCCAGCGCCGGCTCCCGGAAGCTCCCGAGCGCGGAGAGCAGCTGTGCCCGATCCTCGGGCTGCTCCGCCTTCCGGGCCTGCGCCACCAGGGCATCGAAGAAGGCCTTGTCTCCGGCGGAGGCCGCCACGTGCAGCACCGGCGACACGAGATCCGGATCCACCTTCGTGCCGTCCTTCAGCCACGCCTTCGCCAGCGAGAGCGCCTCGGAGACGAGCACCGGATCCTCGCCTCCCATGGCCGCCATGGTGACGAGCATGCTCCGGAGCTCCCGGGTGTCCTCGCTCTCCCCGGGCCGTGTCCTCCAGCCCAGCGCCCGCGCCCGCTCGCTCAGCAGCGTGCGCACCAGTCGCCGGTAGCGCGGGAGCCACTCGTCCGGCAGCGCGTCGGGGCGCAGCAGGCCCAGCATCGACAGCCCGGCCTCCGTGGAGGAGCGGTCCGGCTCCTTCAGCAGTCCGGGCATCATCCCGAGCGCCTCGTCCAGCGGCAGCCGGCCCGTGCTGGCGAACGCGCGCAGGTCGGCGAGGAAGGCGCCGCGCTCGCGGGCCGTGAGCGGCTTCAGCTGTGCCTTCACGAGCTTCTGACGGAGCGGCTCGCTGTAGGCCACGCGGTAGTAGCCCCGCGCCTCCTCGTTGGCGGAGACCCAGGCGGGGCACGCCTTCGCCTCGGACAGGACGAGCTCTCCCGCGGGCTCGGTCAGCAGCGTGCACGCCCGGCCCTGGGCGCTGCCCGTGCCGTAGCGGACACAGACGGGGATGTGCCACCGCTGCGCCGGAAGGGTGGTGCCCCGCGGAGCCTCGCGGGTGAAGAAGCGGGACTGGGAGAGCTTCAGCCGCGGCACCTGCCCCTGGGCACACTCCAGCTCCACCGAGACGAGCGGAGCGCCGGGCTGTTCGAGGAAGGTGCTCATCGCGGCGCCCACGTCGCGCCCGGCCTCCGCGCTGAGCGCGGCGAACAGATCCGCGGCGGTGGCGGTGCCCCAGGCGTGCTCCCGCACGTAGCGTCGGATGCCGCGCCGGAAGGCCTCCTCGCCCATCCACCGCTCGAACATGCCGAGCACGGCAGAGCCCTTGAAATAGGTGGTGGTGGTGTCGAAGGCGCTCTCGAAGTCGGTGCGGGAGGTGACGGGCTGGCGGAGCGCGCGGGAGGAGGCGAGCCCGTCGGTCCCCAGGGCCGCGATGAGCTCCCACAGGCGCTCCTGGGACTCCTTCCACGTGGGCTCCAGCTGGTCGATGAGCTTCGCCTCGAGCCAGCTGGCGGAGGCCTCGTTGAGCCACAGGTCGTCCCACCACGCCATGGTGACGTAGTCACCGAACCAGTAGTGGGCCAGCTCGTGGATGGCGATACGCGAGTAGTTCTGCCGCCGCGCGAGCGTCTCCTCCCCGGGAGGAATCAGCGTCAGCGTCCGATCGAGCGCCACGATTCCCGGGTGCTCCAGCGTCCCCTCGGGCCGCGGCACCACGGCGACGTCGAGCTTGCCGAAGGGGTACTCCATGTCGAAGTAGTCCTCGAGCGCGGTGACGAGGCGCGGTGTGGCCTTCAGGGCATAGCCCAGCTCCTCGCGGTGGCCCTGGGGGAGGACGAAGCGCAGCGGCGTGCGAGCCCGGCCGAAGGTGCCCCCGTCCACCACGTCGAAGGGCCCGACGACGAAGGCGACCAGGTAGCTGGGCAGCGGCTTCGACTCGGCGAAGGTGACGGTCTTCAGCCCCTCGGCGCTCGGAGGGCTCTCGGACTCGATGGGCGGGTTGGCGAGCGCCACGTCCCCCGCGCGCACTCGCAGCGTGAGGCGCCAGGGTGTCTTGAACTGGGGCTCGTCGAAGCACGGGAAGACGCGGCGGGCATCCACGGGCTGGAAGTAGGTATAGGCGTACCAGACACCCTTCTCCTGCTCGCGGTAGAGGCCCCGAGAGCGCTCCTTGTCGATGAGGCCCTCATAGGAGAGCGAGAGGCGGGCGGGCCCGGGCCCCACGGGTCGCTCGAAGGCGAAGCCCACGAAGTCGGCACCACCGGGCACGACACGAGCGGCCACAGTGGCGCCTCCGAGCGACAGCCGCGCGGAGGACACCTTCAGGTCGGTGGCATTGAGCCAGAGCAGCGAGCTGGCCTCGGTCAACTCCAGGTCGATGTCGATCTTCCCCTGGAAGGTGTCCTGGGTGGGAACGACGGTGAGCTCGACGCTGTAGCGCAGGGGACGCGCGTTCTTCGGCAGGCGCAGTTCGGGCGGAGTGGGCGCCGCGGGTGGCTCGGCCGGAGCGGGCGTCTTCTCCGCGACGAGAGCCTGAGGGCCTGCGGACTCGGAAGCGGGCGCCGTGGTGGCGCAACCCGTCCACCCGAGGGCAAGCAGGATCCACAGCAGGAGTCGAAACGAAGGGAGCGTCCTCATGAGGACCTGTTCTACCCCTCTGCCCATGTCATTCCGAAAAGTTCATCCCCCTGGAGGGAGGCTCCTGTGCCAGGGAACGGCCTGGCCAGGGAGGCGCCCTGTGCGCGAACCAGTAGCCAACTGGTATGACAAGTAGACCAGTTCGGAAGAACCGCGCCCGACAGGAGGGTGGACCGGCCGCGGGGGGGCCTGAACCCTCTGCTCGTTTCAGGTTGAGCAGCCTTTTACGGGAGACGTGAAACCTGGCCCGGGGCGAACCCGACCGCCGCCTATATAAGGAGGCGATACCTCAGTTCCGCGTGGCGACGGTGGCAGTGAAGGACGGCGCCGACGGGAACCGGGCCGGCGCGTGCAGGGCGGCCAGCGTGGAGCCCGCCGCCAGCGAGCCTCCCACCCGGCTGTTGTTGTCCTTCAGCAGCTCCGGCTCTCCGCCGTACACGTCGGCGATGGCGCCCAGGAACCACGTGCCCTGCGGAACACCAGCGCCACTGGAGATGGAGACCGTGGTGCACTCCCCCGCCGCGAGCGCCGGCAGGCTCACGTCTCCCAGCAGCGTGTCCGAGACCGTGACGGTTGCATCGCTCGACACGAAGAGGCCGACCCGAGCGCCCTCGCCGCTGCTCCGCGTGCCCTCGTTGCACACCTCCACCTGGCCCATGAAGGCCTGCGCGTCCCGCAGGTAGGCCGGACCGGCGACGCGCGAGACGGACAGGTCCGCCCGGTCCCCCACTCCGACGAGGCTCCCCGCCCGGAGGTTGTTGCTCTCGGACAGCTCCGCCACGGCGTTGTCGCCATCCACGTAGGCGCCCACGTACCAGGCTCCCTCCCGCACGTTGGCCAGGCCCGTCAGCTCCACGGGCGTGCACTCGCCGGCCCGCAGCTCGGACACCGGCGCGAGGCCCAGCAGGGCGTCGGCGGTGGTGATGGTCGCATCCAGCGACAGGAAGAAGGCCACGGCGGTGGCGGCGCTCCGGGCCGTGCCCTGGTTGCACACCGTCGCGGTGGCTCGCACCGACTGCGCGACCGCCACGCTGCCAGGCCCGCTCACCGAGGAGACCGCGAGGTCCGGCGCGCTGCCCGCCGGAGTCCGCTGGCCGAGCCGAACGTTGTTGCCCTCCACCAGCTCCGACACGGTGTTGGCCCGGTCCACCCACGCCGCCAGGTACCACAGCCCGCTGCCCACGCTCGCGGAGCCACGGATGCTGACCGGAGCGCACTGGCCCGGCGCCAGGGACTCGACCGGGGCGCTGCCCACCAGGATGTCCGCGGCGGAGAGCGCGGAGTCCGCCGTCAGGTACGCCTCCACCTGGGTGGACGCCGCCACGTTGCCCTGGTTGCACACCGTGGCCGTCAGCGCGATGGGCTCGGAAGAGCCGCTCGGCAGGCTGGACGGGCCGCTCACGGCGGACACGGTGAAGTCCGGCCCGTCATCCACCACCACGCGGCTGCCGAGCCGGATGTTGTTCTGCTCCTCCAGCTCCGGCACGGCGTTGGCGCGGTCCACCCACGCCGCCACGTGCCACGGGCCGCGAGGCACTCGCGCCGAAGAGGAGACCACCACCGTGGTGCACTGGCCCTCGGACAGCGGGCCCGAAGAGGCACTGCCCACCCACGTATCATCCGCGGCCACGGTGGTGTCCGCCGACAGATAGACGTCCACGTCCGCCGAAGCGGCGACAGTGCCCGGGTTGCACACCTGGACGCTCGTCTCGAAGCGAGCGGACGGAGACACGCTGGCCGGAGCGCTCACCTGCGCCACCTGGAGCTCCGCGCCGGAGCCGATGGCCATGCGCGTCCCCACGCGGGTGTTGTTCGTCTCGGACACCTCGCTCACGGCGCCGTCGGAGTCGATGACCGCGCCCAGGTACCAGAGCCCGTTGGCCACGCTCACCGGGCCCCGCGTCCGCACGTTCAGCGTGGCGCACTGCTTCGAGTGCAGCGTCCCCGTCGGCGCGCTGCCCACCAGCGTGTCCTCGGCGGTGATGCTCGGGTCCGCCGACAGATAGAGCTTCACCTGCGAGTCGGCGCTGCCCGCGCCCTGGTTGCACGCCGCCACCGTGACGAAGTAGCCGCTGCCGGACGTGGCGCTCGCGGGCCCCGTCACCGAGGCCACCCACAGGTCCGCCTTGCCGGAGGTGGTGATGGCACCCACCACCGAGTCCAGGAAGAGCTCCGCCGGACCCGAGCTCCCGCCCGTGCACCCGGCGGCCATCGCGCTGGCCATCAGCAGGGAGACCCACCAACCCTGTCGATGTGCTGCCCTCATGGACTGCCTCCCAGCGCGAACACCCGGAAGTGAACAGGAATGCTTCACTAATCCGCTGAGAGAGAACTTTCAGCCATCCTTCCCAGAAAATCCAGCTTAATACGCCTTCAAAGATGAAAAGGCGAACTCTGGCAGGTCGAATTGGACTCGCACTGTCCGAAGATAGGCAGGAGGAGGCTCTTCCCGTGTGCGCTTCAGGGCGCTGCTGAGGGCGGAGGTGCGCTGGAAGGAGAAGGAGTCGCGGTGCCAGGGGGTGGCGTCTCGGCGGGCAGCAGCGCGCCGCACGTCTGGGAGGACAGCCACTGGTGGCCGCAGGCGAAGCGGGCCAGCGGGGCGCGGGCCTGCCAGAAGAGGGCTCCGAGGATGAGGACCACCACCAGGAGCTTCACGAGCCCTGGGATGCCCTCCTCCTGCTCCGCCTCCTCGTCGCCGCGCAAGGCGGAGACGGTGGAGCGCAGCGAGTCGGTGCGATCGATGGTGGAGCCCTTGGGCAGCCGCGGCTTCCGGGTGACGAGCGCGGCCAGGTCCGGCGTGAGCATCAGCCGATCGTTGAGCGCCCAGCCCGAGCCCTCCAGCAGCAGCGCGAGGTTGCGCCGCCGCAGCTTGAGCCACCCGAACAGCCCCGCCGGGAGCATGACGGCCGCGGCGATGGTGATGGCCGCCGAGAGGACGTCCACCAGGGTGAGCGACCTGGCCTGCGACACGATGAAGGCCAGCGACGAGCCCAGGGCGGCGAACGCGATGCCCCCCGCGGCGATGAGGCCCGCGAGCCCTCCGCCTTGCGCCGGAGCCGCGGCGGGAGCGGCCCCGGGCGCGGTGGCGGCGGCGGTCGCCGCGGCGGTGGTGCTGGCATAGCCCTTCTCGAGCTGCTCCTCGAAGGCCTTGTCCCCGGAGGACGCGAAGGCCTCCACCTTCGAGGAGATGAAGCGGCCGATGCGCTGGAACGGCATGGTCATCGCTTCCCAGAGCGAGACGGGCTGGCGGAAGACATGGGTGACCAGGGCGTCGTACTCCTTGCCCTCGACGTCATGGAAGATGCCGCGCTTGCCCACCTCGAGGTAGGCGCTGCGCCCGCGCGTGACGGGGACGGCCACCTCGTAGCCCGGGCCACCCTCCCTGGGCGTCACCTGCACATAGAGGATGCAGGTGGTGCCCTGGCTGGTGAGCGCGGCGTGAGCGGCGCGAGGCTGGGCCAGCACCGCCAGCGTGTACTTGCGGCCACCGAGGATGAGCGTGCCCTTCTCGAAGAGGGCGCGCTTCTTCGCGGTGTAGAGGTCCGGCATGCTGATGAAGTTGTTGGCGAACGGCAGCAGCCAGCGCTGGAAGAGGATGAGCCGCTCCAGCTCGGTGATGGCGTCCAGCTCCTCCTTGAGCGCCAGGTCCGCCTGGCTGGCGGCCTCGAGCGTGGCCAGGTCCCCATCGGCGATGGAGGGCAGCTCGGCCACCATGCCGCGCACGGGGCTGGCGTCGAACGTGGCCTGCCAGGCCAGCACGGCGTCGGCCTTGGAGGACAGCTCCTTCCAGGCCGCGTCGCTCAGCTTCTCCGCGTCTGCGGTGACGGGCGCGGCCACGTCCTTGCGGAACGCCTCCAGCACCTCGAAGGCAGGCCCTCGGTACAGCTCGGCCCAGGTGAGCCCCCCCGAGGGCTTCGGCGGGGCGATGGGGAGCACCGCCGCGGCCTTCTCCAGCGCGGCGGTGTCTCCCAGCGCGCCCTCCACGCGGCCGGCGGGGAGCTTGAGGCTGGCCGCGGCGTCGGGCTGGGCGGCCACCACGCGGCACTGGAGGAAGTACGCGTCCAGCAAGGGCTTCACCGCGGCGATGCGCCGGGCGCGCTCCAGGCTCGGCTCGCCCCAGACGTGGACGGCCTCCTTCTGGGCCATGTGCGTGAGCAGCGCGGCGCGCGCCTCGCGGAAGCGCTGGAGCGTGGGAGGATCGATGCCGGCCTGTCCCGCGCGGTTCTTCACCTCGGGGAAGGCGGCCATGATGCGCGCGGCCAGCCCGCGCACCTTTTCCGGCAGAAAGGCGGGAGCGACGATGCCATCGCCGTTGAGGCCCGCCTCGCGCAGCACCTTCTCGCTGGCGCGCACCTGCTCCAGGGAGATGCGCGCGGTGTCGGTGACCTTCAGGGCGCCGAGGATGCGCAGCGCCGCGGCCCGCAGCTTCGCCCCCTCGGGCGAGAGCGCGTCCATCTCGAGCACGTCGCTGCGAGCATCCGCGCCCTTTCGGGACTGGAGGAGCTTCGCCGTGTGCTTCACGGCCTCGCGGACCTCTGCGACGCGGATGCGCCCGTTGCCATCGGCGTCCATGAAGGACAGGAAGCGCGGGTCACACTGGAGGCCCTCGAGCGGACACGCGGTGGCCATCCACTGCGTCTCGGGGATGTGGATGGCCTCGACGAGCGCGTCGAAGTGAGGAATGTCGACCTGGAGGGAGCCGCCATAGCGGCGATACACGAGCGGAGTGGCCATGAGCGCGCGCAAGCAAGCACAACTTCCCCGGAAGTTCACGCGCTGCGAGGCCCGGAGGGAGCGCGCTCGGACTCGAGGCGCTCCCGGCCCGTCAGCAGCTACTTGCCCACGCGCATGAGCGTGGCGGTGGTGGTGAACGAGCCCGGATAGGTATCACCATAGAGCACGGCGTTCAGGGTGCCCGAGTAGGTGAGCTGGACGACCTTGCCGTTGCTCGTCGCCGAGCCCGCCTTGAACGTCATCGTGACGCGGACTCCGTCGACGCTCTCGGTGCACGAGGAGCCCTGGGCGACGAGCGCGACACCGTCCTGGACATTGAGGGGGATGACGCAGTTGGGAGCGGAGGGGTCGGTGAGGATGAGATCGGACCCGATCCCCTCCGAGATGGTCACCGTGCCGCCGAGCTGGGTGGTGTTGTCCTCATAGTCGTCGATGGACATCGTCGCGGTGCCCGACGCGGTGTAGGTCCCCACGAAGTCGTGGCCGGAGCCGCCACAGGCGGTGACGAGGGTGCTGAGCAACAGGGCGGAGATGAAACGCAGGCTCTTCATGATGAGGCTTCCTTTCGAGCGCGGCGCGGAGTGGAGAGAGACGGACAGCCAGGTGCGCCGCGAGCGGTGCGGCCCTGTGCAGCCGGCTTGCCAACGCGCGCGCTCTCGCGCGTCACCCCCGCGAAGCTCCGCGGATCCGAGTCTCTTCAGTCACTTGGGTGTGGCGCTCCCAGTCGCGCCGCGTGGGACGGCTGTCGCCACAGTCTCTGGAGCGAGACGGTCACCGTCCGTGGAGTGAGACGGCTCGTCGAGTCAACCCCGTGCGCGTGCACAGGGGCGACGTCGCGCGCTCGACGCTCGGAATCTCCGCGCCACATAAACTAACAAATCCCCAAGGAAATCCAAGGGGTTGACCAATCCGTCGCCAGGGTTCACCTTGCGCCACGGATCCGGGTGGAAGCCGCCGGCTCCAGCGCGAGGATTTCCATGAGCCAGCCACAGGAAGAACTCAGCGCCCAGGCGCGCGCCATCATCGAGGAGGAGGAGGCGCTGCTCGAGCGCGTGCGCTCGGCGATCCAGGCGGCGCGGATCCGGTCGAGCAAAGGCCAGGACCGAAGCGCGCTGCTCGAGCGGCTCACCGAGCTGCGCGACGAGGCGAGCACCGCCGTCGAGAGCGACCTGCCCGCCCTCTTCCAGCAGCTGGACAACACGCGCGGCCTCCTCGAGCGCGACGCCTCGGCGACGCTGCCCGACTCGAACACGCCCTACTTCGCGCATCTGCGCCTGAAGCGGCACGAGGGCACCTCGAACGAGTACCTGCTGGGGCGCACCACCTTCACGGACGCGCAGGTGGGCGTGCGCATCATCGACTGGCGCTTCGCCCCCGTGGCGCGCGTCTTCTACGGCTACGAGGAGGGCGACGACTACGAGGAGTGGTTCGGCGAGCGGCTCGCCGAGGGCGTCGTCGAGGCCCGGCGGCTGGTGGTCCTCGAGCGCGGCGTGCTCACCCGCATCCGCGCCGGCACGCTCCACCTGGAGCGGACGCCCGAGGGAGCGTGGCGAGAGGTCGGCGGCCTCACCTCCGTGCTCTCGGGCGGAGCGGGCACGGCGGTGCGAGCCGGCAGCCTCGGCGTGGGCACGGGCGAGGCCGGGCGCGCGGCCCGGTTCGACGTCACCGCGCAGCTCGATGCCGAGCAGTTCCAGGCGCTCCAGGTCGCCGCGGACCAGCCGCTGCTGGTGCTGGGGAGCGCCGGCAGCGGGAAGACGACGGTGGCCCTGCACCGGCTGGCGAAGATTACCTTCGATCTGCGCGCGGCCTCGCTGCCCTCGAGGATGAAGGTCATCGTCCCCGAGGAGGGCCTGGCGCGGCTGTCCAAGCGACTGCTCGCCCCGCTGGAGCTGCGCAACGTGTCCGTGGAGACGCTCGACGCCTGGGCCTACGCCACGGCCTGCACGGCGTTCGGGGTGAAGTCCATCGCGCTGTCCCCGGACAAGCCGGCCCTCACCGCGCGGCTCAAGCGCCACCCGGCCTTGCGGCCCGTGCTGGAGCGCCAGCTCGGAAAGCGGAAGCTGTCGGACCCGTCGCTGAAGAAGCTGCGCAAGCGGCTGGCGGAGGTGCTCACCGACCGGACGCTGCTGGCCGAGGTGGTGGCCGCCTCGAAGGGAGACCTGCCCACCACGGCCATCGAGGACACGGTGCGGCACACGATGCTGCAGCTGGCCACCCCGCTGACGCAGGAGTTCGAGGGGTACGATCCGGAGGCGCTGGCGACCGTGGACGGACTGTCCCTGGACCAGTCCACACCGGACGAGCTGGCGGGCACCGTGGACGTGGAGGACCTGCCGCTGCTGCTCTTCCTCAAGATGCGGCACGGGCACCTGGGCACGGACCCGCTGGCGCACGTCGTGCTCGACGAGGCGGAGGACTTCTCGCTCTTCGAGCTGGCGGTGGTGGGCCAGCAGCTGGGCCGGACGCGCAGCTGCACGCTGGCGGGCGACGAGATGCAGCAGACCACGACGAGCTTCGCCGGCTGGCCCACCGCCATGGCGGAGCTGGGCGTCAAGGACGCGGCGACGGTGCGGCTCTCGGTGTCCTACCGCTGCCCCAGGCCCGTCATCGAGCTGGCGCGCCACGTCCTGGGCCCCCTGGCGCCCGAGGCTCCGCCCAAGAACGCGCGCGAGGGCGTGCCGGTGGGCTTCCACCACTTCCCGGAGGAGGCGCAGGCCTGGCTCTTCGTCCGGGACGCGCTGAAGGATCTGCTCGACCGGGAGCCGCGCGCCTCGGTGGCCGTCATCGCCAGCACGCCCGAGGCCGCGCGGGCCTTCCACAAGGTGGTGGATGACATGCCGGCCGTGCGCCTGGTGCTGACGGGAGACTTCACCTTCGAGCCCGGCGTGGACGTCACGGACGTGGAGAGCATCAAGGGCCTCGAGTTCGACTACGTCATCCTCCCGGATGCCACGGCGCGAGCCTGGCCGCAGACGGACGAGACCCGGCGCAAGCTGCACGTGGCCATCACCCGCGCCTCGCACCAGCTCTGGGTCATCTCCTCGGGGCTGCGCTCGCGACTGCTGCCCGCCTCCCTCGCCTGAGCGGGACACTCGGCTCAGCGGGCAGTGGAAGCGCCAGGATCGGACGAATCGTCGACCCGCTCTGTGTCGCATTCGTCGAATGGAGCTCACTCCCGCCCCCCACGGCTTGGGCGCCTGGGGGAGGAGGTGGTTACCCTCGGCACATCCTCAAAGGAGGAACCTGCATGTCGAGTGAGGTCCGGACACCTCCGGATGTGAACGCTGAGACTCCTGAAGCTCCCCCCGCTGCCTCGGCTCCCGAGCCGCAGCCGGTGCTGAGCGTGAATGACACCGGCGCGGTCAGCGCGCGCAAGCGGGGCAAGTCGGGCGCGACGGCCAGGACGGCTCGCACCACCGCCAGGCGCAAGCCCGAGAAGAAGCTGCCCGCCTCCCAGAAGACGGCGAAGAAGGCGGCGAAGAAGGCGGCGGGCACCAAGGGGCGGTTCAAGTCCACGACCGACGCGGCGGGCAGCTGGAAGTCGGCCGCGAAGCGCACCTCGGGCAGCAAGCCGACCGCCGCGCAGAAGAAGACGCCCAAGAAGTCCACCGCCCGGAAGGCGGCTCCGGCGCGCAAGGCGGCTCGCTCGAAGCGCACTGGCGGGCGCTGAGCCCGCGGCCTCCGCGCGGGAACGACGGGCTCACGTGTGAAGCACGCGTGAACCCGGCGGCGCTCACTGCTTAGATGGCTCCACCAGGAGACATCGGATGACCGCTGCGAACCTCTTGCCGGGTATCTCTTCCTCGAAGCTCGCCACCTCCCGACTCGGAACGCACCTGCTGTCGAGCGGCGCTCCCGGTGGCGAGCCCGTCGTCCTCCTCCATGGCAACGTCTCCTCGGGCCGCTTCTACGAGGAGCTCATGGCCGCGATGCCGCCGCGCTACCGGTGCCTGGCTCCGGACCTGCGCGGCTATGGCGGCTCGGATCGCGCGCCCATCGATGCGACGCGCGGCATGCGCGACTTCTCCGATGACCTGTTCGAGCTCCTGAGCCAGCCGGAGGTGCTCCCCGCGAAGCGGAAGGTGCACCTGCTGGGCTGGTCCGCGGGCGGCGGTGTCGCGATGCAGTTCGCCATCGATCACCCGGAGCGTGTGACCTCGCTGATCCTCATGGCGCCGGTGTCTCCCTACGGCTTCGGCGGCACGAAGGGCCTGGACGGGGCGCCCTGCTGGCCGGACTTCGCCGGGTGTGGCGGCGGCGGGGCGAACCCGGAGTTCGTCAAGCGCATCGCGGGCCAGGACACCTCGGAGGAGAGCCCCTTCTCCCCGCGCAACGTGATGAACCAGTTCTACTTCAGGCCTCCGTTCCGGGTGCCGCGTGCGCGCGAGGACGTGCTCGTCTCGGAGATGCTCCGGATGGCCGTCAGCGATGGCACGTACCCGGGGAACATGGAGCCCTCGGCGAACTGGCCGGGCGTGGCGCCGGGCAGGCTGGGCATGAACAACGCCCTCTCGGGGCGCTACTGCAACCTCACGGCGCTCGCGGACATCTCGCCGCGCCCGCCCGTGCTGTGGATCCGAGGCGACTCGGATCAGATCGTCTCGGACAGCTCGCTCTTCGACTTCGGCCAGCTCGGCAAGCTGGGCCTGGTGCCCGGCTGGCCGGGCGAGTCGGTGTTCCCTCCGCAGCCCATGGTGGGACAGATGCGCGCGCTGCTCGACAGGTACCGCGCGCGAGGCGGCACCGCTCGCGAGGAGGTGCTCGAGGGCGTGGGCCACTCGCCGCACCTCGAGGCACCCGAGAAGTTCCGCGCGCTGCTCGTGGGCTTCCTGGAGCAAGTGGCACCTCGCTGAGCGGCCCCGGGTGAGGCATTGCCTCCACGTGCGGCATCTATCCGCGAAGGTGCGCCAGGGGGAGAGAACAGCGGCAGATCCTGGCGCGGAGCGGAATTTTTCCGCTGCGGATCCGCGAAGAGTGCGGCGCGCGTCCACCTCCGCGCAGCGAGTCTCCGTTGACGTTTCGCCCCGGTGAGCGCTCCATTAGGAGGGTCAGAAAGGGGTGACTCATGGGCTCGAAGGAGGACGGTAGTAGCAGCCTCACGATCGCGCGAGGAGATGCCTCCAGTGGACCCGACAGCGCACGCTCGCCCGTGCTGGGCGGCATGTCGGAAGCGGAGCTCGACGCGATCGTCAGCATGCTCCGCACGGACAAGAACCTGGTCGTCGCGGCGGTCCCCGCGGCGTCCGAGCGCCTGGGCGCGCTGACCGAGCAGCTGCTCCGAAGCAGCTCCGGCCTGCTCCTCGATCCGCGCGAGGCGCGCGAGGAGGCCGCGCGACAGGCCTGGTACATCGGGCTGGGTGAGAAGGTGGCGGGGCCGCTCGACATCGCGGCGCTGCGGACGCACTGGGAGCGCGGAGAGCTGGGGCCCGACTCGCTGTGCTGGCGCAAGGGCTTCGATGGCTGGCAGCCGGTGTGCCGGGTGCACGGGCTGGCGGAACTCCTGTCACCTCGGGCGAATCTCGATCCCTCGACGCCCGAGGACCTGGTGCCCAACCCTCGCGCCGACGCGCTGGACTTCCCGCTCAAGGGCGCCGAGGCCCTGCGCATCCTCGCGGAGGACACACCGCCGCCGCTGCCCATCCTGGCGCCCTCGCTCCCGCCTCCAGTCCTGGAGCCCGAGCCCGTAACGGCGCCCGCGCTCGAGGCCGAGCCGGACACCGTGCCAGACGCGCCTCGCGCCCAGGACGTCGCCGGAGTGCACGCGCTGCTGCCCGCGACTCCGCCCACGCGGGTGGAGGTACGCGTTCGGGGAGGCGCCTGGCTCGCGCTCGGTGGCGGGCTCGTGGGCGGAATACTCGTGAGCGGCGCGGTGTGGCTGCTCGGCCTGTCGGCTGGGGGAGGCCTGCTCGCTCGTGGAGCTTCGTCCGAGACCACCACGCCCGCCCGCGGCGGCGAGGCCACGACCTCGGCTCCCGCGCGCGCTCCGGTGAACGCGACGACGCCCCGGGCTGCCGTGGCCTCCAAGCCGGAGCTGACGGCGCCCGTCCCGCTGAGCGCCACGCCGCTTCCGGCCTCCGAGCCTGCCAGGGCCGATGCCATGGCCCCCGTGCCGGCCATCAGCGCGGGCTCCGGCATCGCGAGCAGTGGCGTCTCCAAGCCGGACGTCACGGCGCTCGTGCCGGCCGTCGGTGCTGGCTCCGGCCTCGGCGGCGCTGCCGTCTCCAAGGCGACGCCTGGCTCCACGCTGACGCCGCTGGCCCGGCCGACGCCGACGGGAGCCGAGACCGTGGCCGCTCCGCCGCGCGCCGTCGCTTCGGTGCGCCCCGCGCCGGTGGATCCGTCCATGAGCAAGCCCACGAAGACGGAGCTGGCCTTCCAGTCCGAGCCTTCGGCTCCCAAGGCCGTGGCCGCTCGAGCCGCCGAGGCGAAGGAGGAGGAAGAGGACGACGAGCTGAGCCTGGACGAGGACTTCGAGCGCGAGCTCTTCGATCCCGCGAAGCGGGCCGTGCCCGCCAAACGCACGGTCTGGGTTCCTCCCGCGCCGACGCCCAAGGAGCCTCCCGCCTCGCTCGCCGAGTCCGACGTCTTCTCCGTGGTGGTCGCGAACAAGGCGGACATCACGTCGTGCGTCAGCGCCCAGAAGCTCCAGTCCGAGGACGGCAGCCGCAAGGTGGTGGTGCGCTGGACCATCCTGCCCAGCGGCCGGGTGACGGACGTCGTCACGGAGACCGCGAAGCTCCGGGGCACGCCGCTGGCCCTGTGTCTGGAGGAGAAAATCCGCGCCTGGACGTTCCCTCGGCACCGCGAGCAGGGCGGCCCGGTCCGCTTCCCGTTCGTGTTCTGAGCCCAGGCCGGCCCGACGCAGAGGGCCCGAGTCCACCCTCGCCTCCGATCCGCCCCCCTGTCGGGCGGACCCTATCCGAACTGGTCTGCTTGTCATACCAGTTGGGAACCGGTCCGCTCACAGGGCACCTTCATGGCAGAGCGGCTCCCTTGGTCCGGGAACCTCCCTCGAGGGTGCAAGAACTCCTTCAGGCTCCTCAGGCCCGCAACGGAGAAGGGCTCCCAGGTCGCCCCGGGAGCCCTCCTGTACGGCCGCTACGAGGCGGTGACTCCTCCCCGCCCGCTCAGGCCGGGAGGAGTCCGGTGAGGCTCAGCGCCCCACGAGGCCGCGGCCCTGCGTCGTCGAGCCCGGCGCGATCGTCTGCGCGAGCGGCGACACGACGGTGAAGGCCAGGTCATCGCGCTCGTTGTAGCTGCCACCCGCGCAGGTGTTCACCACGCCGCCGTACCGGATCTGCGCGCGGACGGCGTGCGTGCCCGGCGTGCTCCCCGCGTTGAAGTTCTGGGAGAACACCTTCGGCCCGGAGCCCGTGCAGGCCAGGCCCGTGACGAGCGGCGTCCAGGACGGCGAGGCCGCGTTGGTCGTGTAGTACAGGTCCACCCGGTCCGTGCCGCTCTGGCACCACACCGACACGTCGAGCTTCAGCGCCGTGCCCGGCATGATGGTGCTCCGGTCCACGCTCTTGAGCACCAGCTTGTCGATGCTCTCGTCCACGTGGAAGGTGCCGGCGTTGCCGTCCGCGCACGTGCCACCCAGCGTATTGGGCCGGTTGCTCTCGACACCGCCGTACATGGAGCCGCGGCCGCGCACGAGCGTGCCGGTGTCGCACCCGCAGCCGGAGGCGCAGTACGGCGTCTTGAAGTTGGGGTTGTAGATGGCCGTCGAGGGCGAGCAGACGTTCGCGGTGGTGAAGCTGGCCGTGGTGTACGAGCCCTCGCTGCACGAGTCCTTCGCGCGAGCCCGCCAGTAATAGGTGGTGTTCGGCACCAGGGCGCTGGACACCGTCCAGGAGCTGTCGCTCACACCCGAGGCCGAGGCCACGACGTTGTTGAAGGCGGAGTCCAGCGCCACCTGCACGTCATACCCATCGGCCAGCGGCACGTCGCTCCAGTCGAGCGAGGGCTGGTGGGCGACACCGGTGGCCCCATCGGCCGGGCTGGAGGACGAAGGCGTGCCGAGCGCCACGCACGCGCGCGTGGTGAACGAGCCAGCCGAGGTCCACGGGGTGGCGCCACCGCACGAGGAGACGGCCCTCACGCGCCAGTAGTACGTGGTGACGTCCTCGAGGGCCGGCGTCACGGCCCACTCGCTGGAGGTCAGCCCCTGCGCCGCGCGCGCGATGGTGGTGAAGTTCGGGTCCGTGGACACCTGCACGTCGTACTTGACGCCCTCCACGTCGTTCCAGTCCAGCGGCCCGGTGAACTGCACGTCCACGCTGCCGTCGAGCGGGCCCTCGCGGACCGGCGAGATGGTCGGAGCCAGGCATCCCGGCGTCACGCAGGTGCACGTGCTGGCCGGGGTGTAGCAGGCGGAGCTCGAGCCGGCGGCGACGACCGAGTAGCAGTAGGAGCGGTCATTGGCCACCTCGGGGTCCGTGTAGCTGGTGCCCGTCACGGTGGCGATCTTCGAGTTGCCGAAGTTGCAGCCGGCGAAGCCCTCGGTCTTCATCACCCAGTACTGGGAAGCACCGGGGACCGAGCTCCAGCTGAGGTCCACCTGGCTATGGGCCGCCGTGGCGCTCATCGCGGGCGCCGTCTTCGGAGCGTTGGTCGCGCAGCCGCCGTCCACGGGGGCCGGCGTGTTGCAGGCGATGCCGTGGCGGTTGAAGGCCGCGTAGATGGCCGTCATGTGCGGGGTGCCGTTGGCCAGGTTGCCGTCGTCGTCATCGGCCGCCAGCCACTGCATGTAGCCGTTGGTGGCGCCGCAGCCGTCCGAGGTGCCGGCGTTGCAGTCGCAGCCGTGCCACGAGCCGACGTTACCGCTGCCCTGGTAGAAGACCTTGTTGCCCACCAGGAAGGCCGACTGCGCGTCCAGGTTGAAGGGCGGCGCGCGCAGGTCCCGGGCGACGAAGTCCCAGGCGGCCTGGCGCGTCGGGCCGGCGGAGCAGTGCACCTGCCTGCCGCAGGGGCCGCTGCCCGAGTCGCACCGCGAGCAGCTGAAGTTCGCGGGCGTCTGGGGCGTGGGCGGGTTGTGCTTGGCGTAGTCGGAGTCGCGCACGCCGGAGCAGTCCGTGGCGCACCACGGCGAGCCGGTGCGGGCCTCGTTCACGTTGAAGCCGGTGCCGTCCGCCGTCTGGCCGCAGCCCCGGTCGGAGGTGTGGAAGAAGCCGTGGCCCACGCACGACGCCTGCAACCGGTAGTTGGCCGCGATGTCCGCGTAGCCCTCGCTCGAGCTGCTCAGCGTGCCGTTGGCGTCGTTGTTGTCGATGCCGTGGCCCCACTCGTGGTCGAACACCGCGCCAATCTCACCGGTGTTCCGGCAGCCGCCGCCGCTCCGGTAGAAGTTGACCGTCTGCCCCAGCGAGTCCCAGAAGGCGTTGCACGTCTGGTTGAGGTTGACGTTGGCGACGAGCTGCCCCTGCAGCCACGTGTTGGTGGGGAGCCAGCCGCGCGCCTGCTCCTTGAGCTTGTTCAGCTCGTAGAAGCACGAGCGCGCCGAGGCCGTGTTGCCCGCGCCCCCGCCGCCCGTGGTGCAGTCGTGGTGGCCGTTGACGCCGCCCAGGTCCAGCGTGCCCGCGGCGCTGAAGGTGACGGCGCCGCAGCTGTCGTTGATCTTCACGTACTTGCCCGACAGCGTCGTGGTGACGGTGCCGCTGCCGGAGTAGTCGTACACGCCGGCGCCGTCCGTGAAGTCGTTCGGCGCGGGCAGGCCCGTGTTGGTCCACGGCATGGGCGAATTCAGCTGCAGCGTGCCGCACGTGGCGTCCGAGGGGCAGATCTCCGTGTTGGTGGACGGGTAGATGCCGCCCTTCACGCTGGCATCGAGGTAGCTGTTGGTGTCCTCGAAGGACAGCAGCTCGCCCGTCTGCGCGTCCACGGACACCTTCCAGTGCTCCAGCTCACCGGTGCGCTGGAAGCCATACGTCCACACCAGCCGGTGGTTGTAGCCGACGCCGAAGTTGCCGGTGAAGGTGTGACCGTTCTGCTGCTCGGCGCGGGCCAGCGAGAGGACCTCGAGCGTGGGCTGCTGCCACAGCTCGCCCGGCGTCTCGAAGAAGCCGAGGGCATCGCCCGCGAACCCCATGGCCTCCTCCGGCTTCACGCGCGGCTGGAGGCTCACGCTGGGGCTCACATGCGCCCAGGCCTCGGTGCCCAGGAGGATGAGGTTGCCGCTGTTGATGGTGGCCGCCACGCGCGCGTGGCGCACGGGGATGCCGTTCACCTGCTGCGGGATGTGGACCTGCCACAGCGTGTCCGACACCTGCGTCACGCGCGGCTCGCCCAGCTGCAGCGGATCCACGCCGATGGCCGCGTGGTTGTCCGCGATGAACTTGACGATGAGGTCACCCACCACCGCCGCGTCCACCTTGGCGACCGGGCGCCCCAGCTGCTGCCGCAGCGAGCTGAGCGACACGGTGTTGCCCGTGCCCGTGCCGGGGATGAGGGGGATGACGCCCTGGATGGAGCTGGCCGAGCCGGTGCGCAGGTCCACGTAGACGTTGAAGTCGCGGCCGTTGCGCGCGAAGAAATCGCTCCAGGCGCTCGCGTTGAGCGAGCTCATCCGCGCCTGAGCCTCCTTGAGCGGCGTATTGATGATGGGGAGATACAGCTCCGGCTTGAAGAAGGCCTTGCTCGAAAGGGAACTCGGACCTGACTCGGGAGGAACGATCGCCTGGCTCGTCGCCGCGATGAGCAGCGCGAGACAGGCGATCAACTTCATGGTGTGGCGCATGTACAGCTCTCCTGATGGGGGAACTACGGGCCGTGGGACCGCAGATGGTCCCAGGGAGGGGCGGCGGTCCTGTAGACCAGTGCCCTATTAGATACAAGAACGGGGGGCATCAGTCACAGGGGCACCGCTTCTCTCGAATTCCGAGAGGCCGATGCGCCCCGCTCACCCAGGGACGAGCTCCACGGGTAGCACCCTGGGTCCGCGCACGGACAGGGAGAGGTTCCACGCCACGGGGCCTCGGGGGAGGATGGAGCTGAAGCGCGACAGGAGCGCCTCCAGGCCCAGCCGCGCCTCCAGCCGGGCCAGCGACGCGCCCAGGCAGAAGTGGATGCCGTGGCCGAAGGGCATGTTCTGGGGCCCGGGCCGGTCCAGGTCGAACTGGTCGGCGCCGGGGAAGCGCGCCTCGTCCCGGCTGGCCGAGGCCAGGAGCACCAGCATCCAGGAGCCCGCGGGCAGCCGCACCCCGCCCAGCTCCGTCTCCTCCTTGGAGATGCGCATGAGGCCATGGACGGGCGGCTCGTAGCGCAGCACCTCCTCCACCAGCTTCGGCAGCACCGAGCGATCCGCGCGCGCGCGCCCCAGCACGTCCGGGCGCTCCATCAGCAGGCGCACGGCGTGGTTGAGCAGGTGGATGGTCGTCTCCATCCCGGCGATGAGGAGCATGAACAGGAAGCTCAGCAGCTCCTCGTCCGTCAGCGCCTGTCCGTCCACTCGCGCCGAGAGCAGCTCGCTCACCATGTCCTCGCCCGGGGCGCGGCGGCGGTCCGCGAGGACCTGGGACAGGTGCCCGCGCGCCACGCGCACGGTGGAGCGTATCTGCTCCATCCGCTCGGTATCCCCTGGAGCGACGGAGGAGGTGCTCGTCAGATCATCCGCCCAGCGCGCGAAGAAGGGCTGGAGCGAGACGTCCAGCCCCAGCAGCTCGCGCATGACGCCCGAGGGGAGGGGGCGGGTGAACGCCTCGATGAGATCGACCGTCTGGCCAGCAACCAGCCGGTCGGCGAGCGACTCGGCGAGGACGCGCACCCAGGGCTCCATCCGGCTCAGGGCGGTGGGGCCGAAGGCGCGGCTGACGAGCGCCCGCAGCCGCCCATGCACGGGAGGATCGTGGACGATCATCGCGTGCGCGAAGGGCGCATCCTCGAGCCAGGGCGGGCAGGTGACGCGGCGCATGCCCTCGGAGGAGAAGAGCTGGGGGTTCTTGAGGACGGCGACGACGTCATCGAAGCGGGTCACCGCCCAGAAGCCGCCGGGATCCACCTGGGACACGGGAGCGGTGCGTCGCAGCTCGGCGTAGTACGGGTACGGGTTGGCACGTACCTCGGGAGCCAACAGGTTCAACCGTGAGCCCATAGCTTCCTTGAATGTCGAGAGGGGGGCGCAGGCTAGACGCACTCCCCACGAAATGCAGGCAAAAGGTGTGGGGAACGGCGTCGGCCACCGTGGAGGAGGCTAGGCTGCCGCTCGCCGATGAGCCCGATGCGCCGCGCCACCGCCGAGGACAACGCCGCCCTGCTGGAGCTGTTCGGCGCCGTGCCGATGCAGGGGGAGCTGGTGCTGTCCACCCAGCGCTCGCCGGACTACTTCGCCCTCTTCGAGCTGCAGCGCGGCGCCACCGAGGTGTGGGTCCACGAGGAAGGAGGCCGGCTCGACGGCATGGGCGCCATCCACGTGCGGGAGGGATGGTTGGAGGGCCAGCCTTGTCGGGTGGGCTACCTGGGAGATCTCCGGGCGCGCTTCTCGGCGCGTCGCAGCCGAGGGCTGTCCCGCTTCTATGGGCCCACCCTGGAGGAGGCGGCCGAGCGTCACGGGGTGAGCGCCTTCCTCACGGCGGTGATGGCCACCAACGCGGGGGCGCTCCAGGCGCTGGTGAGGCGCAAGGCGTCGCGGGCGGCGCAGCCACACTATGCGCTGCTGCGCCGCTTCTCGGCGGTGTCCGTCCAGTTCGTGCTGCGCCGCAAGCCGCGCCCGAGCCCCTATACGGTGCGCCGCGCCACGCCGGAGGACGTGCCCGCGATGGCGGCGATGCTGGACGCGGACCACCGCGCGCGGCCCTTCGGGTACCGGTATGACCTGGGCGAGCTGGAGCACCGGCTGGCGCGCTGGCCCGGGCTGGCGGTGGAGCACTGCTACCTCGCCTTCGACGGGGACGGACGCCTGGTGGGGTGCACCTCGGCGTGGGATGCGGCGGCGGTGAAGCGCTACCGGGTGCTGGCGTACCGGGGCGGGATGCGGTGGGTGCGGTTCGGCTTCGATGCGCTGGCCACGGTGGTGGGAGCGCCGCGGCTGCCTGAGCCCGGCCAGGACTTCCGCTACTTCTACCTGTGCAACACAAGCATCGCGGGGGAGGACCCGGCCATCTTCCGCGCGCTGCTGGAGCACGTGTACGCGGACCACCATGGCCGGGGCTTCCACTTCTTCACGCTGCAGCTGGACGAGGGGGACGCGCTCGCGCCCGCGCTGAAGGGCTTCCTGCTGCGCCGGCTGGACTTCCACCTCTACGCCGTCACTCCGGCCAGCCGCCCGAGGGAGCAGTTCCCCCCCGGGCGCACCGGCTTCGAGATCGCCCTGCCCTGAGCGCGCGGCTCGCGGCCCGGGCGGGCTACACCTGGTGGAGCTTCCAGCGTCCCCGCCGGAAGAGGACGACGCTGACCACGGCGAGCA
This sequence comes from Hyalangium gracile, assembly GCF_020103725.1. Taxonomy (NCBI): domain Bacteria; kingdom Pseudomonadati; phylum Myxococcota; class Myxococcia; order Myxococcales; family Archangiaceae; genus Hyalangium; species Hyalangium gracile. The sequence goes on from NZ_JAHXBG010000010.1 coordinate 388,172, forward strand.
TGCAGTAGCTGATGAGGATGGAGAGGAAGGCGCCCGACGGCCCCAGCCCCATCGGATTCGCGAGCACCCAGGCGAGCGGCAGCTCCAGCACCCAGAAGCAGCCCAGGTTCATGAGGGTGGGCGTCACCGTATCCCCGGCGCCGTTGAAGGCCTGCTCGAGCACCAGGGCGAAGGCGTAGAAGAGGAAGCCACAGCTCACGATGCGCAGGCACCTCACGCCGTACGTGGCGGCTTCGGCATCCTGGGTGAAGAGGCCGATGAGCGGCTCGGCCGCGAGGATGAAGATGAGCCCCACGGAGCCGAGGAAGATCATGTTGTAGCGGGCCGCGGTCCACACGGCCTGCTCGCCGCGCTCGGGCTTGCCGGCGCCGAGGCTCTGGCCCACGAGGGTGGCGGCGGCATTGCCCAGCCCCCACGAGGGCAGCAGGGCGAACAGGATGATGCGCATGGCGATGGTGTAGCCGGCGGTGGCGGTGCTGCCGAAGACGGCGACGATGCGTGCCAGGACCATCCAGCTGGACGTGGCCACGAAGGCCTGGAACATGCCGGTGCCGGACAGCCGCAGCATGCTGAGCATCGTCCGCGGCTCCAGGCGGATGTGCTCGAGCCGCACGCGGAGGTGGCCGCTGCCCCGAGCCAGGCAGTAGAGCTGGTACACCACGCCCATGCTCCGGCCGAACGCGGTGGCCACCGCCGCGCCCGCGACGCCCATCGCGGGGAAGGGCCCCCACCCGAAGATGAGACAGGGAGCCAGGACGATGTTGAGGCCATTGGCCAGCCACAGCGTGCGCATGGCGACGGCGGCATCGCCCGCGCCACGAAAGATGGCGTTGATGAGGAACAGGAGGACGACGCTGCTCATGCTCGCCAGCATGATCTGCGTGTAGCGAACGCCGTGCTCGAGCACCCAGGGCGAGCCTCCCATGAGCGCCAGGAGCGACCGGGAGAACGAGGCACCGATGATGCAGAAGGGCACGCTCAGCAGGATGCCCAGGCCGATGGCCTGCACGGCGCTGCGAGCGGCCTGGTCGTGGGCCTTCTCACCGATGCGCCGGGAGACGGTGGCCGAGGCGCCGATGCTCAGCCCCATGGCGACGGCATAGATGATGGTGAAGACGGCCTCGGTGAGGCCCACGGTGGCGACGGCGTCGGGACCGAGCCGGCCCACGAAGAAGACGTCGACCACCGCGAAGATGGACTCGAGCACCGTCTCCAGCACCATGGGGACGGAGAGCAGGAAGATGGAGCGGCCGAGGGAGCCCTCGGTGAAGTCCGCGTGCGAGCCGCGGACGGCCTCCTTGAGGGCGGCCCAGAAGCTCTGGGGGGCGGGCGTGGAGGGACGTCCTGCGTCCTGTGAGAGCTCAGTTTCCGAGTGAGGTGCTTCCGTCATATCGCCCTTCCTCCACGCCCGGTGCCGGATGGGCGGGAAAACTAGCCGGAGGACCGCCTCGGGTCGATCCATCTGACAGGACTAACGAAGGGGCAGCACACGGAAGGCGATGTCCTGCTCGTAGCCCAGGCGGCGAGCCGTCTCCACGAAGCGCTCGGAGGCGATGATGGCCGTGGGGAAGTCCTCCAGCCGGAACGCATCCAGCTCTGGGGGAACAGAGGAGGCTCGCAGGATGAGCTCCTCCGGACGCTTCCACCCCTTGCGACCACACTTCGTGCAGGGCTCTGGTCGGTACTCCGGCAGGCAGTCCGGATGCGCCTGACCGCGAGGCAGCAGCTCCAGCTCGAGCAGCTCCGGCGGGTTCTTCTGGCGAAAGCGCAGCTCGGTGTGACAGCCCTTGAGGCCCTGGACTCCTTCGGCTTGCAGGCGCTCCAGCGCCTCGCGCCTCATCAGCAGCATCCACGAGGAGTACAGGAAGCATAGTCCTCCTCTAGCCGAGCCGTGTATTTCTCCTGATCCGGCAGGCGGGAGAGATCCACGGAGGGATAGGCATCCGAGAGGCCCACCCCAGACCGCATCACACTGGGGACAGTGCACTCCAGGGAGAAACCATCGGCGCTCGACGTTGTGGGAGCCGGAATAGCGCGGCTCCTGGACCCCCTCCATGACGTAAGTAACGCATCGTCCCTCAGTAACCTCCAATGGGAGGAGGCTGCGTCCACTGACGCCAATACGGGACAACCGGACCGAAGAGCCCGAACTCATAGATGAGCTGTCCCGCATACCTCATGATTTCTTCCTTCGACGCTCCTCGGCCAGCTGCGAGGGCAGTGAGCCCGGCGCACAGCAGCAGCCACACCCAACCTCGAAGCACCTCGATCATGGCCCGCGAACGTACCGCGTCACGGCCAGGCCGCATCCCGAACAGCAAGTTGCAAGCTCATCGCACGCACGGCGCGGCGCGCCATGAGAAACAGAGTAGGGAGCTTTTGCCAGCTCGGCGGAGAACTCCTACCCTGCTGGCCCCACTTCGCGAGGCTCCGTCTCCGGCCTCCGGGAGGTTTCCATGCACTTGTTTTCCAGGACAGGGTGGCTGACCGCCGCGACCTGTGCCGTGTTGCTCGGTGCCGGCGGTGAGGCCTTGGCCGCCGACGGCGTCGTCTTCGTCCACGGCACGGGCGACCAGACGCCGAGCTCGGCCACGAGCGGCTACTGGACGCAGTCGTCCATCGACACCATGCGCAATGGCCGGCCCTACCTCATCATCGGCTACCCGGGCGCCACGTGCGCCGGCTTCAGCCAGTGCAGCTGGGGCCCGATCGTCGATCAGATCGTCCCCTGGATGAACACCAACAACATCACCCGCTTCACCGTCATCACCCACTCGAATGGCTCGAGCCCGCTGCGGTACATGCTCGGCCACACCGGCGCGGTGAGCCCCAACGGCAACGTCGTCAACACGGTGACGAGCCGCATCTCCCAGGTCATCTTCATGGCGCCGGACCTCGCCGGCACGCCCCTGGCCAACCAGGTGACGACGAGCGGCTCCTTCCTGAACATCGCCAACAGCGTCGTCGAGTTCTTCGGTGGGGGCAGCTACAACAACCCCGCCGTGGTGCAGCAGCGCACCGACAACATGCGCGTCTACAACTCGAACGGCACCTTCGCGGGAGGCCAGGGTGCGACGACGGTGGGCGGCAAGCCCATCTCGGTGGTGCGCGGCAACCGCGTCTACGCCAACCTCTTCTCGAGCGACGCGCACTGCGGTGGCTACTTCTACACCATCGGCCTGAAGGCGGCGGCGCTGCTCGGCTGGGGCAGCTTCAACGCCGGCACGGACGGCTTCATCGGCAACGACAGCTCGGGCTACTTCGGCAACATCATCATCGACGACGGCCGCCTCAACCACCACCAGTCGCGCCGCAGCTGCCACAACAGCGGCAACCTGGTGGCGCAGAAGGTCGCCAGCGCGCCCATTCCGCCGCCCTCCAGCCAGACGTACGCGCCGGAGACGAACGTGCAGGGCGCGGGGCTCGCCTGCAACAACTACTACTCGGGCTACGCCACGGACTTCATGACCAACCACACCGTGTGGAAGTACGGCTGCTCCAGCAGCATGCTCACCAACGGCTACCCCGAGCCCGACTGCCTCATCTCCTACGGCTACTCGAGCAGCTATCGCGTCCCGAGCACCGAGAGCTGGAACCCCTTCCTCAACCCGGCCTACTACCCGACCTGGAGCCAGGTCTGCCCCGACTCCTGGCACGGTGACGGCGTGTGCGACGCGTGCCTGGTGGCCAAGTACGGCTTCGATGCCACCACGGGCAGCGCGGGCGCCAACGACTGCGTGAAGGCGCCTCCGGGAGGCTCCAACTGGTGTGGAGACCTCGCCTACGACACCTACTGGGGTGTCCATAACTACGCCGTCGTCCAGGCGCTTCACTGAGCCCGAGCCGGAGAACGCACATGAACGCTCATCGTTCCTTCCTCAAGTCCGCCGGCCTGTCGCTGGCGGTGATCTTCCTCGGGGGATTCACCCCGGAGCCCGCCGTGAACACCAAGCTGCGCACCACCGCGGGTGTCACGCCCGCCACGGGGGACGTGGCCCCTGGCCGCCTGTTTGCCCGAGACGTCCGAGAGGGCATCGGCCCGGGCCGCGTCTCGGTGTCCAACCCCACCGCGCCCCAGCCGCTCGCGGCGCCCATCGCGCCTGAGACGCGGCGCTCGAAGCACACCGTGCTGCACGTAGCCCCGGGCTCGGCGGCCACGCAGCTGGAGCTGCCCATCACCGCGCCCGAGGACGCCTGGGTGATGCTCATCCCCAAGGGCAACGATGCGAAGGTGGGCGAGGACGCGCTGCGAGACGTGGCGATGTTCGACCCGCGGGGCGTGCGCGCGGACGTTCGGGCGGCGCGCGATGGGAGCGCGCAGCTCGGCGCGGATGAGGACCGGCTCAAGGCCGAGGGCGTCACCAGGCCCATCTCGATGCTGCGCATGAGCCGCGACATGGGCCGGGGGCTCTACAAGCTCCAGGTGGGGCCCAAGGCGGCCAAGGTGGGCCTGGCCATCGAGATTCGTGAGCCCTCCTCGTCCACGGAGCTGGCCATCACGGCGTCGGCGATGCAGCTCTCTCCGGATGCCGAGGGCTACGTGACGGTAGCCCTGCAGTCCGACGGGGTGCTGGAGAAGGTGAACGTCGAGGCCTCGCTGTTGAACCCGCGCTATGAGCGCGTCCGGACGGTGCCGGTGGTGAAGGTGGGCAAGGAGTACCGCGTCATGGTGTCGCGAGCCATGACGGACCGGGACGAGCCGGGCACGTGGATGGTGGAGGTGCACGCGACGGGCCTTGCGGGAGGCCAGCCCTTCGATCGGCTGGAGCAGACCGCCTTCGGCTTCGTGGTGCCTACGGCGCGCATCGCCTCGGTGGGGCGCGAGCGGCTGGTGCGAGACGCGAGCGGCCGGGTGGCGGCGCTCGAGGTGGACGTGGTGGTGGAGAGCCAGGGGCTCGACCGCTACGAGGTGACGGGGACGCTGGTGGCGACGGACAAGAAGGGCGTGGAGCGGACGGTGGCCGAGGCCCAGGTGACGGACCAGCTCGGCTCGGGCTCTCACGTGCTGACGCTGCGCTTCGACGCGGGGCACGCGGGGCTGTCGCGGCTCGGCGGCAGCTACGCGCTGCGGGGGCTGCAGCTCTACTCGCTCGGCACCAACACGCTGTACCACCGGCTGAACCGGGGGCTGGAGGTCCGCTTCCCGGCGGTGCGCGTCGACGAGCTGGCGGCTCCTGAGATGACGCCCGCCATCGAGATGATGCTGAACGCGGGCGCGTTCAACGTCACGGAGTAGCGGGGGCCACGAACCTCCCCTGTGCCTCTCCGGAAGCCAGCGGGGCGCCCTCGGGCGCTCCCGTGTCCGCGCTACCGGAGAGGCAACTCGCGGAAGAGGATGTCCTGCTCGTAGCCCAGGCGCCGAACCGTCTCCACGAAGCGCTCGGAGGCGATGATGGCCGTGGGGAAGTCCTCCAATCGGAACGCATCCAGCTCTGGGGGAACAGAGGAGGCTCGCAGGATGAGCTCCTCCGGACGCTTCCACCCCTTGCGGCCACACTTCGTGCAGGGCTCTGGCCGGTACTCTGGCAGGCAGTCCGGATGCGCCTGGCCGCGAGGCAGCAGCTCCAGCTCGAGCAGCTCTGGCGGGTTCTTCTGGCGAAAGCGCAGCTCGGTGCGACAGCCCTTCAGGCCCTGGACTCCTTCGGCTTGCAAGCGCTCCAGCGCCTCGCGTCTCATCAGCAGCAGCCACGAGGAGTACAGGAAGAAGGGGCCGAACTCCCCCTGAGCGGTGCCTGTGAGCGGCCCCAGCTCCGTGCCTGGCCACAGGGGAACACCGGGAGGAACCAGGGGGCGCACCTGCTCTCGCAGCCGCTCGAACTCAGCGTAGTTCTCCTCCAACCGGGCCGTGTACTTCTCCTGATCCGGCAGGCGGGAGAGGTCCACGGAGGGATAGGCATCGACGTTGCTGGACCAGACTGCATCACACTGAGGGCAGTGCACTCCAGGCAGCCCCCACCGATGCTCAGCCCAATAGGAGCCAGAGTAACGTGGCTCTCGTACACCATCGACCTGGTAGTAGCGCATGGCCCTCACCAGTTTCCGACGGGCGGCGGCTGCGTCCACCGGCGGTAATACGGGACAACCGGACCGAGCAGCTGGAATTCATAGAGAAGCTGCCCTGCGTACCGGAAGATCTCTTCTTTCGGGGCATCAAAGTGAGCTTGCTGGTACTTCCGCCATGCCTCGTTCCACGCTCCTCCCGAGGGCGGCGGATGGTGGATCCGCCGATGTACATCCACCAGCAGCGGCATCGTGTAGTCGTGGACGTTGATGCCCTTGGAGGCAAACCACCTCTTGAGGCCAGGCTCCTGCGGAAAGATGTGGTGCTTCTCATGGGGCTTGCGCCACTCCTCCGCCCACTGCTCCAACAGCTTCTTCTGGCTGGGCAGCGGCTCGGGCTTGGGCCCCCACGGGATGATGAAGACGGGCTGCGAGGGCTTGGGTAACCCATCCGCACTGCCCCAGTACCTCTGCGCCGTGCCCCCGGGAATGGGTAGCACCATGCCACCGGTGCGCGCGGGCACCACCTGCCCCACCTGCAGCAGTCCCATCACCTCGCGGCATCGGTACAGACCGCACTGCTGACCGTCACACAGCGGCAGCAGGCTCTCCTCCTCCGCGCATAGTTCCTCGAAGGAGGCAACTCTCTCCCCCTCCTCGACCTCCTCACCCAGCGAAACCTGCGTTGACGCGCACGCCGTGAGCCCGGCGCACAACAGCAGCCACACCCAACCTCGAAACACTTCGACCATGGGCCGCCAACATACCTCGCCTTGGATGGGCCACGGGCTCCACTCCAACAAACCCTTCGGACGGCCTACCGCAGAGGCAGCTCACGGAAGGCGATGTCCTGCTCGTAGCCCAGGCGTCTGGCCGTTTCCACGAAGCGCTCGGAGGCGACGATGGCAGTCATGAAGTCCTCCAGGCGGAACGCATCCAGCTCCGGGGGAACGGAGGAGGCTCTCAGGATGAGCTCCTCCGGACGCTTCCACCCCTTGCGGCCGCACTTCGTGCAGGGCTCTGGCCGGTACTCCGGCAGGCATTCGGGATGCGCCTGGCCGCGAGGCAGCAGTTCCAGCTCGAGCAGCTCTGGCGGGTTCTTCTGGCGAAAGCGCAGCTCGGTGCGACAGCCCTTCAGGCCCTGGACTCCTTCGGCTTGCAAGCGCTCCAGCGCCTCGCGTCTCATCAGCAGCATCCATGAGGAGTACAGGAAGAAAGGGCCGAACTCGCCCTGAGCGGTGCCTGTGAGCGGCCCCAGCTCCGTGCCTGGCCAGAGGGGAACACCGGCGGGAACGAGGGGGCGCACCTGCTCTCGCAGCCTCTCGAATTCGGCATAGTCCTCCTCCAGCCGGGCCGTGTATTTCTTCTGATCCGGAAGGCGGGAGAGGTCCACGGAGGGATAGGCATCCGAGAGACCACCCCAGGTGGCATCACACTGGGGGCAGTGCACTCCGGGGAGGAACCATCGGCGCTCAGCGTTGTGGGAGCCAGAATGACGCGGCTCCTGGACACCCTCCATGACGTAGTAACGCATCGCCCCTCAGTAACCACCAATGGGAGGAGGCTGCGTCCACTGACGCCAATACGGGACAACCGGACCGAAGAGCGCAAACTCATAGATGAGCTGTCTCGCATATCTCATGATTTCTTCCTTCGACGCTCCTGCATGGTCCTTCTTGTACTTCCGCCATGCTTCATTTCACGAGCCACCCGCGGGAGGAGGTCGGTGGATGCTCCCATGAAATCCTACCTCCAGGGGAATCGTGTACTCGTGGATGTTGATGTCCTTGAGCGCAAACTAGTGGAGTGTCCGACAAGTCCTTGGACATAGTCGCGGGGGATGAATAGCTCTGGTGGATGAGGAGACGCCCTCCGCGACTCATCCACCTGTCGCCCGAAGAGACCGCTCTGCTTGAGGACCTGGTGCGAGATGGGCGCACCGAGCAGCGAGTGGCTCGCCGTGCGCGAATCCTGCTGGCGATGAGCAACCCGGACACCATCGTCTCGGAGTTGGCCGACCACCTTGAGCAAGACCGCAGGACCATATGGGCCCTGTGTCGTCGCTTCGAGGCACATGGGGTGGAGGCTGTAGAAGATGCTCCCCGTTCCGGTCGGCCGCAGGAGCTTTCCCCCCCTCCAGCGAGTGGAAGTGGAGCGACTGGCCTGCTGCGAACCGGCCGGCGTCGGGCTGCACATGACCCACTGGTCCACTCGTAGTCTGGCGCGTGCCGCCCAGCTGCGGGGGATCGCCCCCACCATCTCCCACTCCACCGTCGCGCTCATCCTCCGCGATGCCGAGTTGCAGCCGCACCGCTCGCGCTACTGGAAGACGCCGATTCCAGACGACACCTTTCGTGCCAAGGCCGCCAAGGTCCTCTGGTGCTACGAGAATGCTCACGCCCTGGCAGAGCGAGGCGAGGTAGTGCTGTGCGTGGACGAGAAGCCCAACATTCAAGCTCTGCAGCGGCGCTGTCCCACCCGCCCGATGAGGCCCGGCCTCATCCAGCGGCAGGAGTTCGAGTACGTGCGGCACGGCACGGTGAACTTCCTGGCCAAGCTGGTGGTGCATACCGGCAAGATGCACGGCTGGTGTCTGGAGCACAACGACAGCGCCAGCCTGCGGGCGGTCCTGCCCGAATTGTTGTGGGAACACCGCGATGCGCGTCGCATTCACCTCATCTGGGATGAGGGCTCCAGCCACATTGCCCACCCGACGCGTTCGTTCCTCAGCAACTACTACCCTCAGGTTCGAGTGCTCTTCACTCCGGCTCATGCCTCCTGGCTCGACCAAGCCGAGTTGCTGCTGCGCGCCTTCGGGGCGCGCTACCTTCAGCGAGGCGACTGGGCCAGCCGCTCCCACCTCATCGAGCACCTCAACGCCAGCTGGCCTGAGTACAACCGTCTCTATGCCCACCCGTTCACTTGGTCCTGGACTCGGACCAAGATGCACCGGTGGGTGGACCGTCACCAGTCCTGACTATGTCCAAAAACTTCGCGGACACTCCACTAGGCTTTCAGGTCTGGCTCCTGTGGGAAGATGTGGTACTTCTCATGGGGCCTGCGCCACTCCGCCGCCCATTGCTCCAACAACTTCTTCTGGCTGGGCAGCAACTCGGGCTTGGGCTCCCACGGAATGATGGGCTGCGAAGGCTTGGGTAGCCCGTCCGCACTGCCACAGTACCTCTGCGCCGTGCCTCCGGGATGGGCAGCACCATGCCGCTGGTCTAGGAGCTTGTCGGTGAACGGGCATGAGGAAGGGCGCGCGTAATAGCCCCCCTCCAGCGCCTGATAGGGAGAGGCCGCCAATGGCGCCCCAGTGCTGGTGCGCCGCCACCGCCGGGCGGCGGCGCCCCCTCTATGCGGCCTGCGCCCCCAGCGGGGCCAAGCCCTGCCCCATGTTCCACAGCTTCGTAAACCCCCGGTCCTACCCAGGTGGTAGTCGGAGCTCTGGAGGTGCAGGGTGGCGGGATGATGAAGAGCCGAGAGC